>JANMQB010000252.1:0-27595 GCA_031370155.1 Hyphomicrobiales bacterium
TGACCATCCATGCCGCAGGCCTTGGAACCGCCCCGCGTCGCCATGTAGATGCCGTCCTCGGCGACGAGGTAGCAGCGGTCGCCGTGGGCGTCGCGCGCCGCCAGCACGGCGAGGCTCGCCTGCCGCCACAGGTCGAAGTCGTTCGACCAGTTCGCCGAGTCCGAGCCGAGTGAGATGTTGGCGCCGCGCCGGAAGAGTTCGGCATGGCGGCCGTGGATGCTGCCTCCGTGGCCCCACATCATCGACGCCGCCGGGCACCAAGCCAGGGTCGGACCGGTTTCGAGGATCACCTCGCATTCGGCGTCGGTCAGGTGATTGGCGTGCGCGAATACGATGTTGCGATCCAGGAATCCGACCTCGGCCAGATGCACCAGAGGTTCTTTGCCCCCGAAGCGGCGCCGGTCGGCCTCGGTGTCGGCGGGGCTGTAGGACTGGTGGAGATTCAGGACGACACCCGCCGCATCGGCGCGCTGCTTGGCTTCCATCATCAGCGCCTCGCTCGCCGTCCCGAGACCGAGGATTGCGATATGAGCGGTGACCAATGCCTCGGGGTCGCGGTTGCGGTGGAGTTCGCGTCCCATATTCGCCAGCGCCTCTTCCCGGGTTTGCGGTGCCCGGGCAAGGGTGGGCCGGGCCCGCGCCGCGGCGTTGCAACCTTCGCAGCCCGGCTCCAGCATGCCTTGCGACATGCCCTGCGGCTGATCCCAGATGAAGGCATCGCTGATCACGGCGCGGATGCCGACAAGTTCCGCTGCCCTGGCCGCCGCCGACGGCTGGAGCACCGTGCCCGCCTCGAGAAAACACGTCGTGCCGTTGCGGATCATTTCCATGCAGGCGAGCACCACCGCGAGATATTCCTCCTCGTCGTTGACGGTGTTGAAGAACACGCTCTCGAAACTGTTGAAGGCGTCGGTTTCGGCAAGCTGGTCGGGCAGCGCGCCGCGGAACGATTGAAACGACGCGTGCATGTGGCACTCGACGAAACCGGGATGGACGGGCGCTCCCTTCGCGTCGATGGTCCGGCCGGCCTTATACTTCGCTGCGATCGCCTGGCTGTCTCCCACCGCGACGATGCGGCCCCGGTCGACGGCGATGGCGCCATCTTCAAGGTTGCGATTGGCGTCGTCCATGGTAATGACATATCCGTTGCGGACGATCAGGTCGACGCGCGGCGGCTGCCTGTCTTGCTTTCCCCTTCCCGTGCTCATGTGTTGGTCCCTCCCCAACGGCCACCGCCAAGGAAGATCCATGCAATTCCTCCAATGGGCAGGAATAACTGGCGGTGCAAGGAGTTGCCTGCGAACCTGTCTCTGGTAATTCCCTGGTAACAGGGAAATCTACAGGAAATTTCCGCGGAATCCAGCAATTTCCGCCAACGCTGCTCAGAATTCACGCGAAATATCAGCCAGTTAGAAGAGAATGCCCTACGCATCAGAACAGGGGACTTTCGCAACGGAGCAGCGAAAATCCGCACACGATCAGCAAAAATTGGACTTCGAACTCAGACCCATTTAGCGCGCACCGTCGGCTCTTCGAACAGCTAGTGGTAGACTTCGACCAATGTCAGCCCAGGTCATTTTTAAGTCGCCGTGCACCAACGGTGTATCGGGGGTTGCCAACGGGCTCCTCAGAACCGACGGATTTGAATGCTGCCTTTCTCGATGCTGAGGCCGTTTTCGCGCAATTTCGGAGGCCGACAAAATGTCGAATATGTTTTTTGCTGTGCGGTCGGGATTGTTTCTCGAAACGAAATTGGTTCCGACTGTCTGCGGCCCAGGTGATTCAAGGAGTATGAGTGCTTCGGCATACACACCCGCGTCGAATGGGTCAAAATAGGGCATGCCTACGCCGAGTTCTTCTCGAAATACCTCGACAAGGTGATTCAGCGGTTGAACATGCGTGGCACTGACCATATCCAGTCGCTCCCGAATGGCCTCCGGAGACACTAACGAATACGGCTCGTCAGGGAATTGATTGCTTGGGACGCGGTAAGTGTTCATCGTACCCCCACTTCATTCCTTGGATTGTTTCACCTGCCTAAGGTAGTGGCAAGTAAAAGAAGTGCTGAAGTGGGAGAGGAAGAAGATGGCGGAATGTGCCGAGAGCCGTTCCCGCGATCAGACCCGAACTTTTGCTAGAGATCGTACTCTTCGATCTTCTTTGCGGCGAGCGCCTCTTTGCATTCGTCGCTGTCAT
This sequence comes from Hyphomicrobiales bacterium, assembly GCA_031370155.1. Classification (GTDB taxonomy): domain Bacteria; phylum Pseudomonadota; class Alphaproteobacteria; order Rhizobiales; family Aestuariivirgaceae; genus Aestuariivirga. The sequence goes on from JANMQB010000252.1 coordinate 2,197, forward strand.
AGCCCTTGTCGGCGATGAGCGTTTTGGCTGGCGGCAGGCTTCGTGATGAACTGCTAAACCAGACCCTGTTCACCACATTAGCCCACGCCCGGGCCATGCTGGCCGCATGGAAACATGACTACAACACATCAAGACCTCACTCAGGGCTCGGCTGACTGACGCCATCCGAGTTCGCCAATCACAGCGCTCCGACCAAGCAATGGCCATCGGGCGCTGCACAACTTGAGGGCTCCGCGCCCATGGCCATTGCGCCAACCGCACAAAAGGGCTCAAATGAGCATCAGGCTCTACTGATAACTGGATGAAACTTGGGGCTCAGGTCATAGGCATTATCCGTCGCCTTTCAAAGCCAATACGCTCATATCGCCAGGTTCAGAAAATGCCGGTCAGGTCACTTCCATTGTCGGAAGGATGCTGCGTTGAAGGTCATCGGTCGTGACGGCTCATCCAGGAGACGGCGTAGGGCACGAACCACGGATTGCCCCAATAGAATGAGTTGGACGGCATGGGCCGGTCGAAAGCGCTGCCGCCACCCTCATGGCCGAGAATTCGTTGCGCCAGCTTTCGACCAAACAACGTGCCCATGGGAACACCTGCGAAGCAGTAGCCGGCGGCATAATGGATTCCGTCATGTTTGCCGATACGGGGGTAGAGGTCGAAGGTGCCGCCGCACTTTCCGGTCCATACATGGTCGAAACGCAAATCCGAAAGCTCCGGGAATATCCGCAGGAGCCTGCGATGCAGCCGCTCCGCCACGATGCGGAGGTCCTGGTTGCGGCCGCCGGTGAGGCCGCCGAAGATAAAGCGTGAGGGATCGCCGGGGGCACGCCTCATCCAGTCGACATTGAAATTCCAGTCGATATAGGTTCGGTCGCCGGGTAGTAGCTGACGGACCCAATCAAGATCGAGCGGTTGTGAAACGGTCTGATAGGCATCGAAGGGTATGACCCGGCGCTTGAGCCATGGAAAGGCGTCGCCGGAATAACCATTGGTCGCAACGATCACGTCGCGGGCCGATACGGTTGCCCTCGGCGTTACGATGGTGAAAACAGCGCTGTCCCGCGTAATCCGCGTGACTGGCGTCCAGGCGGCGATTGTGACGCCTGCGGCCCGCGCCGCATCGAGAAGCCCTTGGTGATAGAGGCCGGGGTGGAGGCCGGCGTGATCCTCGATCTTAACTCCACCGAAATAGTGGTCGGTGCCGATCTCCTTCGATTGCTCCGACCGGCCGACCATGGAGTAGGGTTCGCCAAGATACTTCTCGCGCAGCGAAAACTCACGGGCCAGCGCCTCATACATGGCCGGGCTGGTGGCCAGCAGAAGCCGCCCCTGCTGGCGGTAATGGCACTGGATTTTCTCGCTCTCTACGGTCTCCTTGACCGCAAGAAATGCCTCCATCAGCTCGCCGTAGATCCGCGTGGCGAAGGCAAGGCCATGGCTTTCCACAAGCTCGCCGAACCCATGCTTCAGTGTGCGCCCCACATAGCCCGCATTACGCGTACTGGCGCCATAGCCCGGCTCTTGCGCTTCGAACACAGTGACATGCCGCCCGCCGCGGGCAAGATGAAGGGCGGCCACCAGCCCGGTGATGCCCGACCCGACGATTGCCACATCGGTGCTGCGCGGTGGCGTCGTGGCGGACTCCTGCTCACGTAGGGCCGAGCGCCACCAATAGGGATCGAAGGAACAGGTCTCCGTCAGGACGGCACTGCCGGATGTCATTGCCTTACCGCGCCCGCGCCTTGTCCGCCTTCAGCCAGCGGAACAATTCATCCATGCGCGCCTTGATAAGCCCTACACTATCCCGTTTCGACCAGTCGTAGGCGCCTCGTCCATTCGAAACGCCATTGGCACCGCTTGCTACGAGTTTGGCGATGGCCTCGGCCGGTTCATGAGCCACGTCTAGATGCGGCAACAAGGATTTGCCAAAATGATACATGGTGTAAAGCCCGCCGACGTCGGCAGATTCGATTGGGCCGGTTATGCCAACACGGCGGCCAAAGCTATTGCGTACGACCGCATCGATGGATTCTGCGCTGGCCGCACCTGCAGCCCAAAGCGCCCATGCTTCCCGCAGCATAGCGAACTGCAACCGGTTTCCGATGAAGCCAGGGACTTCCTTGTCAATGACCGCCGGCTCCTTGCCCGCTTCCCGTAGCACGTTGCATACCCATTGCGTGACATCAGGCGACGTATTCGAGCCAGCGCAAACTTCCACCAACGGAATCAGCTGGGGTGGATACCAGAAATGAGTGGCGATGACGCGTTCCGGATGCTTCACCTTTTCGATGAGCGCGCTGGCAGGTTGACCGCTGGACGACCCAAGTACGATCGGCGGCGGGCAAATTGCATCCAATTTTCCGAATATATCCCGTTTGAGGCCAATGTCCTCAGTCACCGCCTCGACTATGAACTGTGCATGTGCGGCGGCTTCCAGCCGCGTAGAGGTGTTGATCCGGGCCAGTATTGTGGGAATGTCCCTTCTGCCAAGAAGATCATGGTCCGCAAAGTCAGCGAGACTCGCCTCAATCTTGGCCAGAGCATTGGCAAGCGACGACTCACTTCTGCCGATCAGGACTACGTCCTTTCCAGCTGCGGCAAAGACCTGTGCGATACCATGGCCGATAATGCCATTACCGATGACGGCTACTGCCTTGAACTGACTTGGGATCATCGGGGCCTCCCTGGCTAATCTCTCGATATCTGTTTTGTTCAAGCAGCCTAGCCCCTGTTTCATACCAACCGCAATGATTGGCTATTTTACTCTGACGACGGACAGTCCTCCAGACCGAGCTGGTCCGGCGAGCGTCCGAAGAAACGGCTGAACTTCGCGACCGCATTAATGTAGGATCGCTGAGTCGCCGGCGACAAATTGCGGACCGTCATGTCCTCGATCATGCGGCGACGCAGAGGGCTTATCTCGGCCATCGGGGGACCTCCTGTCTGATGGATTGGCCTTCGACAACCGCAATCCTCGGACGGGAAACCTCTACAGTAAACACTCATCCCGATCCCGCGCCAGCGAGTTGGTTCAATCCCAATTCGATTCAATCAAGGACGACCATGCTCTAGCGGACCTCCACGTCCATCCAGCTCTCGAAACAGTGGTTGTTGGCGAGCGACATGACGCCGATCGTGGCACGGCAGCCGATGCCCTTCTCATGGCCGAACACTTCGGCGAAAAGGTCGGTGAGACCGCTCGAGATCAGGTTGGGGTCGGTGAAGCCCGGTGCGCAGACGACGAAATTCAGCGTGCGCGCCAGGGCAACGACCTTGTCGAGACCGCCGATCGCCTGCTTGATGCCGGCGAGGCAATTGATGCCGGTCTGCCGCGCCGACGCATAGGCCTGCTCGACCGTCACTTCCGCGCCGACGCGGCCGGGATGCATGACGGTCCCGTCCGGGAGATCGGGGACATGCCCCGAAAGGATAAGGAGACTGCCCATCCGGTGGAACGGCTTCATCTTCCCATATTGCTGGCCGTAATATTTCTGCGCCGTGCCGAAACTCGAATCCCACTTTCCGAGCTCGGGCAGCGTGATCCCCATCGCCTGAATTTTCTTCTCGATCTCCATCGTTCCCTCCAGTTTGCTCTTCGATTGCTAATCAGGGTCGGTCATTGCGAACACGTCGATCTCGATCACCATGTCCAGATAGGCGAGCTTCGGTAAAGGGATGCCGGTGGTCGCAGGCCCCGGATCGGAAAAGAACGAGGAGCGGATCGCCAGGTTCTTGTGCAGATCGTCCTCGCCGCAGCGCCCTTCGTACATGGCGATGACCTTGCAGACATCGCCATAGTCGGCGCCGAGCGCCTTGAGGACGGCGCCGATATGCGTCATCGCCTGCCACGTCTGGGCGGCAAGGTCGCCCGGATGCACCGCGCGGCCCTGCTTGTCGAGCGACACCTGGCCGCCGAGGAAGATCATGTCGTGGCATTTGAGCCCGTGCTTGTAGGGAAAGTGGATCGTCCAGTCCCACAGCGATGGCGGCCAGGCGTGGCGGCGCGGCAATCGTGTGCCGTCTTCGGCCAGCATCGCCACGACCTCGATTTTGATCTGCTGGCCCGGGAGCACATGGCGGGGCAGCGGAATGCCGGTGGCCGCCGGGCCGGGCTCGTTGAAATGCGCCGCGCAGGCGAGGGCCGCAGGCTCGAAGTCCTCGACCGTGCCGTAGCCCACATACCAGCGGTTCACTTTGACCACATCGTCGAAACCGGCGCCGAACGACGCAAGCGCGCGCCCGATCGCGGCCATGACATGCTTGGTCTGGCCGACGATATCGTAGGGCATCGCCACCATGCCGCGCTTGTCCAGGGGCGATTGGGCGCTGATGAAAATCATCTTCCCGCAGCGCAGGGCCGGCACGAAAGGCTCGGGCAGCGGCGAGGGTTTTCGTGACGGCGCGTAACGGCGCGGCAAGGGCCGGTCATCCTCGCTCCGCATCGCATAGCCTTCGATTTCGACCAGCATGCCGGGATAGGCGAGGTAGGGCACGGGGATAGCGGTCACCGCCGGTTTGGCGCCGGGCGGCAGTGCCTTCGCCACCATTTCGAGAAAGCCGCGTTCATCGAGGCTTTCATCATTCACGTAGAAACACAGGAGCTTGACGAGATCGGCGAAGCCCGCGCCGAGTTCCTCGAGAACGCGGCCGAAGCTTGCCATGCAATTGGGGATCTGGCCTGCGAGATCGCCCGAATTGCGCACCTCACCCTGGCTCGTCAGGTCGACCTGGCCTCCGACCCAGATCATCTGGCCGGAGCGCACCCCGTGCTTGTGGGTGACCTTGATCGGCCAGTCCCAATGGCCTTCTGGCCACACATGCTGCTTTTTCATCCGCCCTCGCTTGTGGAGCCGGAGGCTAGAACATGAACCTCAGGACGTCGAGCGTGGCTCGCGGCATGGAGCCCATGCATGCAGGGGATGATGCAATTCGTCTCGGAGCTTGTGCCCTGAGGTCGGCCGCGGTAAGCGGTAAGCTGCATGGCCTTGTTGCCGTCATGCCTTCCTGCTTGTTCAAAAAAGATGAAGAGCGCTGCCATGCCCAGGAAACTGCTTCGCCCGAAATCCCTGTCCTATCTGCCCCTTCCCGAATATCCCTATTCCCCCGGCACGACCGCGGCCAACGGCATGATCTACACTGCCGGCCTCGTCGCCTGGGACGCGACGGGGACGCTCGTCGGGAAAGACGATGTGAAGGCGCAGACGCGTCAGATCTTCGCCAACATGAGATCTGTGCTCGCCGAAGCGGGTGCTACTTTCGACGACATTCTCAAATGCAATGTCTACCTTGTGGACATGAGCCACTTCCCGCTGATGAACGAGGAGTTCCGCAAGGCGTTCCCCAAGGACCCGCCGGCCCGCACAACCGTTCAGACGCCGCTGGCGGGGCCGGGCCTGCTCGTCGAGATCGAGGCGGTCGCCTACCGAAAGCCCTGAATTCGAACATGTCTCAGCTCGACCCGCTCTTTACGCCGCTCAACATCCGGCATGTCACCGTCCGCAACCGGTTCCTGTCCACCAGCCACGCCCCCGGCTACGCCGTCCACGGCGACATCACCGATCGCTATGTCGCCTATGAGGCGGAGAAGGCGAAGGGCGGCGTCGGGCTCGTGCAGTTCGGCGGCGCCACCGCGGTGTCGGTCGAGAACTCCTTCCACTACGGTCAGATCAACGGCGCCGTCGACCGCGTCATCCCGCAATACCGGCGCATGGCGGCCGCCATCCACGCGCATGGCGCGGTCTGCACGGTCCAGCTCACCCATGGCGGAAGGCGGGAGCGCTGGGACGATGTCAACTGGCTCCCTGCTTTCGCGCCCTCGGGCCTACGCGAGCTCGTGCATAAATCCTTCCCCGCCGAGATGGAGGATCACGATATTCGCCGCATCGTCCGGGACTATGCGGCGGCGGTGCGGCGCGCTCGCGACGGCGATCTCGACGGGGTTGAAATCTCGGCCCAGGCCGCCACCCTGATCGAGCAGTTCTGGTCACCCGCCATGAACCGGCGGACCGATATTTATGGCGGTTCCCTCGCGAACCGGATGCGCTTCGGCCTCGAGGTTCTCGAAGCCTGCCGCGAGGCAGTGGGTGACGGCTTTCTGATCGGCATGCGCATGCCGGGCGACGAGATGATGGAAGGCGGCCTGACCCATGACGATTGCATCGAGATCGCGCGTGTCCACGCCCACTCCGGCCTCATCGATTTCATCAGCATCGTCGGTGGCAATGCGACCGATTACAAATCGACCGCGAAAATCTGGCCGACCATGTGGATGCCCTCGGCCCCCTATCTCAGGCTCGCCGGCGCGATCAAGGCCGAGATCGCAATCCCGGTGTTGCATGCGACACGCATCGTCGATGCCGCGACTGCCATCCATGCCGTGAAGGAGGGCTATGTCGACATGGTCGGCATGACGCGGGCCTTCCTCGCCGACCCCCATCATGTGCGCAAATTGGCCGAGGGCCGCGAGGCCGAGATCCGTCCCTGCGTGGGTGCCGGATACTGCGTCGACCGTGTGCTCCTCGGCAAGGATGCGCTCTGCATCCATAATGTGGCGACCGGCCGCGAGCTTGTTCTGCCGCATGTGCTGTCACCGTGCGACAACGCATCCAAGCGCGTCGTGGTCGTGGGCGGCGGCCCTGCCGGGCTTGAGGCCGCTCGCGTCTCGGCCGCGCGCGGGCATAGGGTGACACTCTTCGAGGCGGCGGGCGAGCTGGGCGGTCAGATCGTTCTGGCGGCAAAAGCGACATGGCGGCGCGACCTTGCCGGCATCGCGCGCTGGCTCGCCGGTGAGATGGAGCGGCTTGGCGTTACGGTGCATCTCAACCGGCTGGCGGAGGCCGCCGATGTGATCGCCGAGACGCCCGATATCGTCATCATCGCCACCGGCGGGCTTCCCGAAACCGGCCACTTCGCCGGAAGCGAGCTGGCGACGACGATCTGGGACGTGCTTTCGGGCGAGACGGAGCCCGGCCGCAGCGTGCTCATCCATGACGAGTCGGGCGGCCATGCGCCCTTGTCCTGCGCGCAGTTTCTTGCCGCCAAGGGATCGGAGGTCGAGATCGTGACGCCCGATAAGGTGGTGGGGCTCGAAATGTCGGATACCAACTACGGCGCCCACATGGCCGAGCTCTACAAGGCGGGCGTCGTCATAACGCCCGATGCCCGGCTCGCGAGCTTGTCGCGGCGCGGCAACCGGCTCGCCGCCGAGCTTGAGAACACCTATACCGGCGCCCGCGTCACCCGCGAGGTCGACCAGGTCATCGCCGACTATGGGACGACGCCCAACGCCTCGCTCTATGCCGAGCTGAAGCCGCTCTCCCGCAATCTCGGAGAGCTCGATCTCGACGCGCTCGCGACGGGCCGGGCGCAGACGATCGACGCGAACAATGCGGGCACGTTCTTTCTCTACCGCATCGGCGATGCCTGGGCCGGGCGCAACATCCACGCCGCCATGCTCGATGCCATGCGCGTCTGCAAGGATTTGTAGCGGCAGAATCAATCCGCCGGCGCAGCGTAGCTTCCGTCGGCCTGATGCTTCTCCTGGCCGCTGAGGGCCGGATTGAAGACGCAGACGAGCCGCAGGTCGCCGGAAATCGCGCGCAATATGTGCTCGTCATGCCGATCGAGCGCATAGAGCGTGCCGGGTCGTATCGCGAAGGATTTCCCGGTCTTGACGTCGACGACCTCGCCGCGGCCGGAAATGCAATAATTCGCTTCCAGATGATGCTTGTAGTGAAGCCTCTGCTCCGCCCCCTCCTTGATGACCGTGTCGTGGAGAGAGAACCCCATCCCGTCCGCCTTCAGAAGTATCCTCCGGCTTTCCCAGCCCTCGCCCGATACATGCCGCGGGCTGCCGATAATGTCCTCGAGCGTCCTGACGATCATCCTGTTCTCTCCTTGCTTTCGCGGATCATGCGCTAGGCGGAAGTGGCGCGGCGCCGCGGCTGGGACGGCGTCTGTCGCGCATTGACGCTGGCAAGCTCCATGCCGAAAGCCTTTTCCATGAGCGGAATCGCCTCTCCGGCAAAGCGCGAAAGCGAGCGCATGGCGCGCTTCCCGTCGACGGACCCGATCTGCATGAAGCAGGAGAGGTGCGTCGTACCGAGCTCGCGGATTTCGCTCACCAGCTTCTCCGCAACGAGATGCGGATCGCCGATGACGAGGTTGTCGCGGAAAGTCTCGAGCGGCGGCTCCTCGGGGAGCGGCGGCGCTTCGATGAAATGGCCGGAAAGCACGGGGTCGCCCGCCCGCGTGACCGTTACCGCACGGGCGACGGCGCGCGCACGTTCCGCGATGTCGAGTGCTTCCGCCTTGTCGTCGGTCACATAAACATATTGCTGGACGGCGAGCGGCTGCGAATCGGGGGGCACCCCCACCGCGGCATACTGCGCACGGATGTGCTTGTGCATGTCGCGCAGGAGCGTGATGCCGCGCCAGCCCGCGGTGATGAATGGAATATGCCCGCTGCGTGCTGTGCGCTGAACGACGGCCGGCTCGAGGCCGGTGACGTAGATTTCCGGCATCGGTTCCTGGAGCGGGCGGATTGCGATCGGCGAGTGCGGGATATCGAAATGCTTGCCGCTGTAGCGGATCTCGCCATCGCGCAAGGCCATCTCGATGATGTCCCACATCTCCATCGCGATCTCGCCCTTTTCCGAAAGCTTCCGGCGAAAGCGGTCGAACTCGTATTTCTGATAGCCGGAGCCGATGCCGATGACCGCCCTTCCGCCCGATTGGACATCGAGCAGGCCGATCTCCTGCACCAGCCGCACCGGGTCATAGAGCGGCAGCACCAGAACCGCAGCGCCGAGCCTGATCCTCTTCGTCACGCCGGCGCAGTGGGCCGCCATCATGAGCGGCGAGGGACAGACGCAATAGTTCGAGAAATGATGCTCGGCGAACCATGCGACATCGAAGCCGATTTCGTCGGCAAGCTTCACCATGGCGACGGTGTCTTCGATGATCTGGCGCGGCGTCGTCGAAGCGTCGCGCTGCATCATCAGGTTGAACAGGCCGAGCTTCATCTCACACTCCTCACGCGAAGATATATCCGCCGCTCACGATGACCGTCTCGCCGGTCATGTAGGTATTCTGCTCGCCGAGCATGATGGCGATCCACCCAGCAATGTCGTAGGGTTCGGCATTTCGGCCCAGGGGCGTGTGCGAGGCAAGTTCGCCGAGGAACCCCGCGCCTTTCGCCTTCTCGGTCGCGATGCCCGCCGGGGCGATCGCATTGATGAGGATCTGGTCAGCGGCGAATTCGAGTGCGAAGGAGCGCGTGAGGCTCACTACCGCCGCTTTGGTCGCGGCATAATGCGCATTCTGCGGATGGGCCTTGAAAGCGTCGACCGACGAGATATTGACGATCCGGCCGCGCACCTTGCCGGCAAGCGGCTGGCTTCGCATATGCGGCACGGCCGCGGCCATCATGTTGTAGGTCCCGCGCACATTCACCTTCCAGTCGAAATCCCAGTCCTCATCGGTGATCTCGAGGATGGGCCTTCGCGGATAGACCCCGGCACAATTGACGAGGCCATCGACGCGGCCAATGCGGCTTGCCGCTTCGGCGAAGAGCGCGCCGGCTTCGGTTTTCGGGACGATGTCGCCGGCGATGCCATGCACATCATACCCTTTGGCCCGCAGCGGCCCGATCCGCGCATCGAGCGACTGGCGATTGAGATCGATGATGACCACTCGGGCGCCCACCGCGGCAAGCAACTCGACGGTGGCGAGGCCGAGGCCGCTCGCCCCGCCGGTCACCACGATACCCTTGTTTTTCACGCTCATGCTTCAGCCAAGGTAGGCTTCCTTGACTTGCGGATTGGCGAGCAGCTCCTTGCCCGGACCTTCGAGCACGATCTCGCCCGTCTCTATGACATAGCCATAATCGGCGATCTGCAGCGACAGGAAGGCGTTCTGCTCGACGAGAAGGACCGCCACGCCCTGCTTGCGGATCTCGACGATCGTATCGAAGATCCGCTGCACGAGAATGGGTGCGAGCCCCATGCTCGGTTCGTCGAGCAGCAGGACCCGCGGGTTCGACATAAGCCCGCGGCCGATCGCCAGCATCTGCTGCTCGCCGCCCGACAATGTGCCGGCGACCTGCTTCAGCCGCGCCTTGAGCGCCGGGAACATGGCAAGCACACGGGATTCCTTGTCGGCGATCCATTTCCTGTCATTGTTGAGAAAGGCGCCGATGCGCAGATTCTCCGCCACCGTGAGCCGGCCGAAGATGCGCCGTCCCTCCGGCACCTGCACGACACCTTTCGAAACCACCGCGTGCGCCGCGAGATCGCGGAGCGGTTGGCCTTCGAGCGCCACCTCTCCTTCGGTGGCGGCAATAATCCCGGAGATTGCACGCAGAGTCGTGCTCTTGCCGGCGCCGTTGGCCCCGATCAGCGCGACGATCTGGTCCTTGCCGATCGTGAGCGACACACCGCGCAGGGCGTGGATCTTGCCGTAATGGACATGGAGATTGCGGATTTCGAGAAGGGTCATGCTATTTGACTGTCGTGTCTTTGGTGGTGCCGAGATAGGCCTCGATGACGAGCTTGTTGTTCTGAACCTCGGCGGGGGTGCCTTCGGCGATCTTGATGCCGTAGTCGAGCACGCTCACCCGGTCGGAGACGCCCATCACGACGCGCATCGAATGCTCGATGAGAAGGATCGTGACGCCGCGCTCGTCGCGCACCCGGCGGACGAAGTTCATCATGTCCGTGCTTTCGCGCGGGTTCATGCCGGCCATCGGCTCATCGAGCATGAGGAGCCGCGGCCGTGTGGCAAGCGCCCGGGCGACCTCGAGGCGGCGCTGTTCGCCATAGGCGAGGTTGCGCGCCACCACGTCGCCGCGCCCGCGCAGGCCCACGAAGTCGAGGATTCGTCGCGCGTTCTCATGGGCTTCCGCCTCGTCGCGGCGCGTCGCCGGCGTGTTGAAGACGGCGCCATACCAGGTCGATTTGAGATGGATATGCATGCCCACCAAGATGTTCTCGATCGCGGTCAGGTTCCGGAACAGGCGGATATTCTGATAGGTGCGGTTGATACCGGCTTCGGCGACCCGGTCCGGCGTCACGCCGTCGATCCGTTCGCCGGCGAACCAGACCGCGCCCTCGTCCGGCGTATAGAATTCCATGATGCAGTTGAAGACGGTGGTCTTGCCGGCGCCGTTGGGCCCGATGATGCTGTGGATCGAGCCTTCCCTGACTTCGAGGTCGAGCTTTTCGACGGCGACGAGTCCGCCGAAGCGTTTGGTCATCGCCTCCATCCTGAGCAGGGCGCCGCTGGGCTTGTTCATGTCTTCGGCACGGTCACAGAAGCGGACTGGACGGCGGTGGTCTCCGCGTCGATCTGCATCTCGCGGCGCTTGGCGGCCGACGGCCACAGCCCTTCCGGCTTGAGCCGCATCACCGCGATGATCGCCAGACCGTAGAACAGGAACCGGAATTCGCCGAATTCGCGTAGCGCCTCCGGCAGGCCGATCAGCACCGCAGCGCCAAGCGCCACGCCCGGCAGGCTGCCCATGCCGCCGACGATGATCAGCGCCAGGATGTTGATCGAGATGATGAGCTGAAACGAATGCGGATAAATGGTGCCGAGCATGGTGGCGAAGATTGAGCCGGCGAGCCCCGCGAAAGCGGCGCCGAGGCCGTAGGCGAGAAGCTTCACCCTTATGAGGTTGATGCCGAGCGCCTGGGCGACGTCCTCATCGTCGCGGATTGCCATCCAGGCACGGCCGAGGCGTGACTCCTCAAGCCGCCAGGCGAAATAGGCGGCGACCAGCGAGGCGGCGAGTGCCAGATAGAACAGCGACACCGGCGTCGTCAGATGAAAATCGCCGATCGAAGGCCGCGGGATCTGCAGGATGCCCTTGGCGCCGGCCAAGAGTGGCGCTGCGGCGTCGGACAAGACGATCACCCGCACGATCTCGCCGAGGCCAAGGGTCGCGACAGCGAGATAGTCGCCGCGCACCTTGAGCACCGGAATGCCGAAGATGATGCCGACGATTACCGAGGCGAGGACCGCGATCGGCATTGCCTGCCAGTAGGAGAGATGGGCAAGCGCGAACGGGCTGTCTGCGGTGAGGAGTGCCGTCGTATAGGCGCCAACCGCATAGAAGGCGACAAAGCCGAGATCGAGCAGGCCCGCGACGCCGACCTCGAGGTTGAGGCCCATTCCCATGAGGATGAAGAGCCCGACCATCAGCAGAACCTGGCCGACGAAATTGCCGGCATAGAGCGGAAACAGGATGGCGAGGATCGCGGCGGCGGCAAGATAGGACCAGCGGATGTTGCGCCGTGTCGAGGGTGCAAGCCGGCTGTAGCCGGCGGCCACCTGGTCGCCGGTCAGATCGCGGACCACGATGAAGGCGACGGCGGCGCAGAAGACGATGACCGCGCCCTGCAGCTTGAGACCGGTATAGGTGTAGAGCAGATCGTGGAGCGGCTTGGTCACGCTGCTGTTGGCGAGAATCGGGCGGATCAGTTCCTGGAATAGCCCGGCGAGCCCGGCCGCTATGACGCCGCCCGACAACGGCCGGCGGATATGCGGCGGGAGCGCGACGAGGAGCACGCCGAGAAGGCCCAGGACCACGCCGAGGACGAGAAGGTAGAAAATGCCGAGCGCCGGCGGCTTGACGGAGAAGGTCAGCATGTCGAGCAGAGGCTTGTCGAGGGCAAGGAAGATGAACCGGAGACTGACGAAGCTCATGACGAGGGGCAGGACCGCGACCATCGCCGCAGCGATCGTCCCCGCCACGCCGCCACCCAGCATCATCTGGGAGAGCGTGGCGAAGGGACGCCTGATGCCGACGAGGATCCCCGCGACGAAAAAGAGCAAGCCGAGCGTCGCATAGCCGAGAGTCACGAGCCCGACGATGATCGGCCGGTTGTTGAACATCGACAGGATGCCGACGAAGGCAAGCGCGAGCCCGGTTCCTCCCATCTGCAGCCCGGTATTGATCACCAGCCGCCAGGGGGTGGTCCTGCGCTCTTCGAGCCGGCTCGCGGCGACGACTTCAAACGACATGCCGCCTCCCCTTCACGCTCGCTTCTTGGCGAGCGCCTCGCCGAGCAGGCCCTGCGGCCGGAATACCAGCACCATGACGAGAAGCGTGAAGGCCACGAGGTCGCGCAACTGGTAGGGCGCCGGCACACCGAGACCGTCAAGGAAAAGGGGCGGCCCGATCGACTCGATGACGCCGAGGAAGAAGCCCCCGAGCATGGCGCCCGGGATATTGCCGATGCCGCCGAGCACAGCGGCGCTGAACCCTTTGATGCCGGGCAGGAAGCCCGTGTAGAAATAGATCTGCTTGTAGACGAAGCAGTAGAGCACGCCGCCGATACCGGCCATGCAGGCGCCGAGCACGAAGGTGAATATGATAACCTTGTTCGAATCGATGCCCATGAGCGCTGCCGCGTCGCGGTCTTCCGACACCGCCCGCATCGCCATGCCCATCTTGGTCCTTTGCACGATCATGTAGAGGAAGATCATCGCCGCGACCGCGGTAAGGATGACCATCGGCTGCACCGCCGGCAGCGACAGGCCGAGGAAATCGACATTGCCCTTCAGCCATTCGGGATCGGGGTAGGACCGGATATTCGAGCCGAACATGCCGCGGAACACATGCTGCAGCACGAAGGAGGCGCCGATCGCGCAGATCAGCGGTGCCAGCGTCGCAACATGCCGGAACGGGCGGTAGCAGACGCGCTCGACGATAAGCGCCGTGGCCGTGCACACCGCCATGGACAGCAGCATGATTCCCAGCGTGGCGGTAACCGGATAGGCATCGAGAAAGCCGGTCCGGTCGAAGCTGCGTGCCAGGAAGTAAGCCGAGAAGGCCCCCGTCATGGCGATGTCGCCATGCGCGAAGTTGATGAGGCGCAGGACGCCGTAGACCATCGTGTAGCCGAGCGCGATCAACGCATAGACCCCCCCGATGGTGAGGCCGAACATGAAAAAATCGAACCAGTGGCGGGCATCGTAGGTGCCCTTCCACAGCGTGGCGATCGTTCCAACGACGACCAGCAGCAGGAGCCCGACGCGCAAGCCCCACAGAACGACATCGACGAAGGTGATGCGGTGCAACTTGCCCAACCGTCCCGACCAAGCCCGCTGCGCCTGCCGTTGCGAGTCGCTTGCAACCGTCATGGATCCTCCGAATGCCGACGCGTTCTCAAGAATTCCCGCTCAGACGGCCGGCCGCCCCTCGAAGGGCGGCCGGCCGCTGGCCTGGCGGCAGCCCGAAGGCTACTTGGCCGGATAGATCTTCTTCGGATTTTCGCCCGTCTTGAACGTCGAGGGATCGCTGTTGGTGAACTGATAGACGGCGAAATTGAAGGCCCCGCACTGGCCGTGCTCATCGCAGTTGATTGGACCTGAGATGCCGTCATAGCCCTTAGTCGAGAAAAGCTCGTCGTGCAGCGCCTTCTTGCCAATGTAGGTCGTGCCGGCGTCGTCCTTCTTCGCGACCTTCTCGATCGCCTTGGCCAGGATGACACCCGCATCATAGGCCTGGGCATGGAAAGCATTGATCGGGCCCTCGCCGTATTTCGCGGTGTATTTCTCCACGAATTGCGGATAGGCCGCACCCATCGCCTCGGGCGAGATGTCGACATTGGTGATGCGGAAGTCCTTGGCCGCATCGCCCGCCGCCTCGAGCAAGCCCGGCGCCAGGACGGCGCTGCCGCCGATCATGTGGGTGTCCTTGAGGTCGGGGATTTCGGGCGCCTGCCGTACGATCTGCGCTGTCACCGCGACGAAGGTCGGGAAATACAGCACGCAGGGTTTCTTGGTGCCAATCCCGGTGAGAACCGGGCGCATGTCGACGTCGGTCGGCGTCACCGCCTCCTCGGCCACGACTTCGCCGCCCAGCTCCTTGAAGTGGTTGGCGGCCACCTTGGCGAGTTGCGAGGCATAGGGGCTGCCGTCATGGATGGTGGCGATCGTCTTGCACTTCAGCTCTTTGTAGAACCATTCGGCATCGTTGAAGCCCTGGTCTTTGTCGCTGTAGATGGTGCGCATATAGCCGAAATAGTCGGGCTTGCGGTCGGCGGCGGTCAGCGAGGGCGCCGTCGTGGCGGTGCCGACATTGGTGAGGCCCGCTCTCCACAGGATCGGCGCGCCGGTCGTCGCAGCACTCGAGCAGGCGGGCCCGAGGACAGCGACAATGTTGGGCAGCGTGGCGAGCTTGGTCGCCGCGGTCTGGCCTCCCTCGGCGTTGCAGCCGTCGTCTTCGACCACGAACTGGATCGAATGGCCGGCGATCTGGTTGTTGATGTCGTCGAACGCGATTTCGACGCCGCGCTTCGAATCAAGTCCGAGCGCCGTATCGGGGCCTGAAATCACCCAGTACCCGCCGATCACGATCGGCGCATCCTTCGGGATCTCGACGACCCCAAGGTCGTCCGTCACCGGCCCCTTCGTTTCGGCCTGAGCCGTGAACGAAGCCGAACAAAGGAGGCCCGCGATCGCGATCGCCGACACACCCCACAACACTTTTTTCTTCATCAACCATTCCCTCCTGCGCTGGTACCGGGACTCCCTCCGGCGGCCGCCAATGGCTGGCCCCTGGATCTTCCAAGCCCGGTGCTGTTCCTCCACTGCCATTCCCGGCGTTTTTCTCGATGCGCCGGGTTTTACAACGAAACCATTGTGTTCATGGCGCCGGTCGAATGTCAACATCGCACCGCGGCCGCCACGCCCGGCATGCCGCGCGATGGTGCTGTCATGGAAACACTGACAGTTGACCGGTATGTTGGGGTGTTCGAGTCATTGGGGCTCCGACATCCGGCTGATCGGCAGGCGAGAGCTGACGATGACGCCAGTTTCCTACTCCCGCCACCGGTTTCGTGCAGATGTCATTCGCCAAGCAGTGTTGCTGTACTTCCAGTTCACGCTGAACTTTCGTGATGTTGAAGACCTCATGGCCCAGCGCGGCATAGCCGTCAGCTATGAGACCATCCGCGGCTGGACACGGAAGTTCGGACGGCATTTTGCTCGTAACCTTCGACAGTCCAGACCGGCAGCCACGGACCGGTGGAATTTAGACGAGATGGTAGTGAAGATCGGCGGCCTCGAGCCAGCCGCGGCGCCAGCGAAGTAACACAGTAATCGCCTGAGGTCTTCGGCGCGATAGCCGCGGCCAATGACGATGATCGTGTTGTCTTCGCGGCCAAGCCCGCCCGTCTGCTTCCGTTCGCGCATCCATATCGCAGTGACTTTCGCCGCGACCAGGTTCGGCGAGTCCGAACAAACATTGGACTCACCTAATTCGTGCATTGATATGGATTCTAATGATATCGTGATTGTGAAACGCCAGGAGAGTGATCCATGAACAGCGACGACATCTACAGAAAGCAACAATTCGGTCAACAGACCGGCTTCGGCAGTTTGCCAGCGCTACTGGTCGTCGACTTCGTGAACGGCTTCACCGATCCGAACATACTGGGTGGTGGCAATATTGGGAAAGCCGTGACGGCCACGATCCCGCTTCTGGAGTTCTTTCGTGCGCGAAAACTGCCGATCATATTTACCCGCATCGTCTATGCGGAAGACGGTTCCGATGCGGGTATTTGGTGCGAAAAGGCGCCGCGACTGCGGGAACTCACGGAAAACGCCCATCAGAGCCAGGTTGTGCGGGAACTCACGCCGCGCCGGGGAGAGTTCATTGTCCGCAAGACGCAGGCTTCGGCGTTTTTCGGAACCCACCTTTGTGGCTTCCTCATTTCCAGAGGCGGGGATACCATCGTGGTGGCGGGCTGCACGACAAGCGGTTGCGTCCGCGCCAGCGTTGTGGATGCGATGAGCATGAACTTCCGGCCGATCGTGGCCACTGACTGTGTCGGTGACCGGGCCCTCGGGCCGCATTCAGCCAACCTGTTCGACATGGGGCAGAAATATGCCGACCTACTCACCGCGCAGGAGATAATGTCCGCCCTTGGCTCCCGATCCGCTTCGACCTCCGGCGCGGGCAACAGCAACACTCTCAAGGATCATGCCGCGCGGGGTTGACTGCCGGTCCGTTTGTTCCAGCCAAGGTCCCCACAGAGCTTTTTGATTGGCAGGGGGAGCCCGCGAAGTCAGACCCGTCGTGCGCCCGCGAAATGGTGCAGTGACCGCCTGAGGTCTTCGGCGCGATAGCCGCGGCCAATGACGATGATCGTGTTGTCTTCGCGGTCGGGCCCGCCCGTCTGCTCAGGCAGGATTTCCGGCGGCTGCACGATTTTTCGCACACTCTGCACCAGCAACCGGCCGGCGGGCGTGCGCACCACGCCCTTGACGCGCACCACGTCATCGCCACGCGCGTGAAGCAGCGCCGAGAGCCAGACGCTGAAGGCGGTCCAGTCGATCGTCTCGTCTATCGCCAGCCTTGCCGGAAACAGCGGCGGCCGTCCCGCATCGCCCGAAAGATCGGGAAGAACCTCCGGCTCCACACTGTCGAACGGCGGCAAAGCGGCTTCCGATCCTTTCACCGCGCCGATGAGTTCGGCCCCCGGATTGATGAGTCGCAATGCCGCCAGCAGCCGCTTGAGCGCCGGCCCATCCGCCTCGTCCACCTTGGTGACGATCAGGCGGTCGGCGGTCTCGATCTGCCGGCGGCCGAGCGGCTCGCTGCGCAATTGGCTGAGCGCGTGAAGCGCGTCGACGGCAACCGCGATTTTGCCGACGACGATATGATGGGCCAGAACGGGATCGCCACGGATCGCCTCGACGATCGGACCGGGATCGGCAAGTCCGCTGGTTTCGAGCACGATGCCCTCAAGCCGTGGCCCGCGCGAGTCGAAGCCGCTCCGATTGTCGCAAATTTTTCGCAGCAGGGCGATCAAATCAGCCTTGCCGTCGCAGCAGACGCAGCCGCCGGCGAGCACCGCAAGCCGGGAGGCGGCGCCGAGCAGTGCGTCATCGACGGGCGTTTCCGCCGCTTCGTTGACCACCACAAAAGCATCCTTGAACAGCCCGCGGTGCAGCTGGTGACGCAGCCACGTGGTCTTTCCCGAGCCGAGAAATCCGCCGAGCACGGTCAGCCGCATGCGGCCGTCGGATTTGCCGGTCAACTCAATTTTCCTCTTTCCCGCCGCCGGTAAAGCGGGGATCGAGCGGGTCGACGGCGCGGCCTGCGAGCCGTTCGGCTGTGACCCAGACCTCGGCGAGATCGCGCGCCATTGTATGATCTCCGGAGAGTGTCGAAATCTGGATGCCGGGCACTTGCGCGCCGTCGTGTGCCGTCAGGCCGTAAGCGGCAAGCACCGATTGCAAGACCTGCGCCCGGCGGAAGCGCGCCCTGAGCCTGTCAGGGGCATCCGCCGCGCCAGCTTCCGTCCAATGTCCCGGTGCCGCCGGAAATCCGCAAGCTGAGCACATGGGCGTTCAGATTACCTCCGGCCGCGCCTTGCCGGCGAACGGGAAGCGCTTGCGAAAATCCTCGGCGATGTCCTCGAAGCACATCCACTTCACGCCATCATGGCCGTTGATGTGTTCGATCAGGCGTTCGAGCATCATCAGCACCTGGGGCCTGCCGCTCACATCCGGATGAATGGTGAACGCGAACACGGCATAGTCCATCTCGCGATAGACCCAGTCGAATTGGGCGCGCCACAAGTCCTCGATGTCGCGCGGATTGACGAAGCCATGGCTGTTGGGCGCCTTTTTCATGAACATCATCGGCGGCAGGTCGTCGACATACCAGTTGGCGCCGATCTCGACGAGATCGATTTCCTTGCCGTGCTTGAGCGGCTTCATCCATTCGGCAGCCTTCTTGGAGTAGTCGATCACATTCCACGAGTCGCCGACACGCGCGTAAAATGGCTGAAAGTCGCGGTAACCCTGGCTGTGGTCATATTTGAATCCGTATTTCTGCAGGAGAGTCGCCGTCGATGCAGACATTTCCCACCACGGCGCCACATAGCCGCGCGGCTTCTTGCCGGAGAGCTTTTCGATCAGCTCGATGCACTTGACCAGCACATCCTCTTCCTGCGTGGGCGTCATGGCGATCGGGTTCTCGTGCAAATAACCGTGCGCGCCGATCTCATGGCCTTCATCGACGATGCGCTTGACCTGATCCGGGAAGGTCTCGATCGAATGGCCGGGAATGAAAAAACTGGTCTTCAGCTTGTATTTCTTGAACAGCCGCAACAGTCGGAGATTGCCAACTTCGCTGGCGAAGATGCCGCGCTGGATGTCGGATGGCGAATCCCCGCCACCATAGGATCCGATCCAGCCCGCGACCGAATCGATGTCCGTGCCGAATGCGCAGATGATTTCCTTTTTTGCCATTCTCCGCTCTCCCATTCTGGCCGCCCTCGCGGCTCGTTGGCTCGCTTACTCGGATGCAAATATGACCATGGACCGATTGAAACATCCAGCGAGGACTTAGAGTGCTTGCGGCGCACTCACACGCCGATCGGCATATGCTCTGCCGAACGCGTCACAGCTCGCGGCGCGGTGAGTTCCTTCCATTTCGACAACGCTTGGTTCACCGCCGGGAAAGGCCGCCGCTTGATGAACTTACCGCGGCCAGGCCGCGGCTGGTCGTTCTTGCCGTGCGTCCACACCACTTCGCCCCGCGACAGCGTGTGGCGGGCCTGGCCATTCACCTTGAAGCCCTCAAACACATTGTAGTCGATGATCGACTTCTGGTTGGCAGCCGAGATGGTCTTGGAGAGTTTCGGATCCCAGACGACCAGATCGGCGTCGGAGCCCGGCAGGATCGCGCCCTTTTGTGGGTAGATGTTGAGGATGCGGGCGATATTGGTCGAGGTCACGGCGACGAATTCATTCTCCGTCAGACGTCCCGTCTCCACGCCCTTTGTCCACAGCACCGAGAACCTGTCCTCAAGCCCGCCGGTGCCATTGGGGATCTTGGTGAAGTTGCCCAAACCGGTACGCTTCTGAGCCGTCGTGAAGGCGCAATGGTCGGTCGACACCACTTGCAGCGAGCCGGCGGCAAGGCCGGCCCACAGCGAATCCTGATGGCTCTTGTCGCGGAACGGCGGCGACATCACGCGCCGCGCCGCATAATCCCAATCGCGGTTGAAATATTCGCTCTCGTCGAGGGTTAGATGCTGGATCAACGGCTCGCCATAGACGCGCATGCCTTTCTGGCGGGCCCGGCGGATTGCTTCATGGGCTTGTTCGCTTGAAGTATGGACGATGTAGACGGGAACGCCCGCCGCATCGGCGATCATGATGGCGCGGTTCGTCGCCTCGCCTTCCACTTCCGGCGGCCGCGAATAGGCGTGGGCCTCCGGGCCGGTCATGCCGGCATTCATGTACTTTTCCTGGAGTGCCGCGACGATGTCGCCGTTTTCGGCGTGAACAAGCGGCAGCGCGCCAAGTGCTGCGCTACGCTGGAACGAGGCGAACATCTCGTCGTCATTGTCCTTCAAAGCGCCATTGTAGGCCATGAAATGCTTGAAGGTGTTGATGCCGCGCTCGACGACCTGACCCATTTCCTCGAAATGCTTCTGCGACCAGCCATTGACGCACATGTGGTAGGAGTAATCCGACGAGGCCTGCCGCGTCGCCCGGCCCTCCCAATCCTTGAGGGCTGCCAGCATGCCGTCCTTGCCCGGGATGATGAAATCGACAACCGTCGTCGTTCCTCCCGAAAGTGCGGCAAAAGTTCCACTCTCCCAGGTCTCCGCCGCCGTCGTGCCCATGAAGGGCATTTCGAGATGGGTGTGGGGATCGATGCCGCCGGGCATGATGTAGGCGCCTTCCGCGTCGATCACCGTATCGCCCTTGAGCCCGTCTCCGATGGCCGCGATCCGCTCGCCTTCGATGAGGATGTCGGCTTTATAGGTTCTGTCGGCGGCCACTATGGTGCCGCCCTTGATGACTGTCGACATGTCGGTCTCCCTTTCAGTTCCCGTTCTCGGGTGGCGGAACGGCGCCCTTCCGCTCCACGATCAGTCTATAGGCTTCCGGCTCGCGATGCTTGGCGAAATTGAATATCGTCTCGCGGTAGCGTTTTCCGAGGTCGAGGTCACAGCGAGCGGTGATGACCTCGTCCTCAAGCGAGACGGCCTGCGCCACGATCTCACCCGAAGGCGCGACGATGACACTCTGGCCGACCATCTTCGAGCCTTCCTCGGTGCCGCATTTGGCCGTCCCGATGACCCAGGTCGAATTCTGATACGCGCCGGCCTGCATTGAAAGGTGATTGTGAAAGCTGGTCAAGCCGTCGATATCGGCATGTCCGGTATGGTCGAACGGCGTGTTGTAGCCGAGCATGACCATCTCGACGCCCTGCAGGCCCATCACCCGGTAGGTCTCGGGCCAGCGCCGGTCGTTGCAGATGCACATGCCCATGACGCCGCCGAAACCGCGCCAGACCTTGAAGCCCAAATTGCCCGGCTCGAAATAGCGCTTCTCCAGATGCTGGTGGGCGCGGTTCGGCTGCGGCTCGGAATGACCCGGCAAATGCACTTTGCGGTATTTGCCGATGATCGCGCCGTTGCGGCCGGCCAGGATCGAAGTGTTGAAGCGGCGCTTGGTGCGCCCCTCTTCGACGAGCTCGGCATAGCCGAGATAGAAGCCGACGCCGAGCTTCTTGGCCTCATCGAAAAGCGGCCGCGTCTCGGGTCCCGGCATCTGGCGCTCGAAATAGCCGTCGAGTTCGGATTGGTCCTCGATCAGCCAGCGCGGGAAGAAGGTGGTCAGGGCGAGTTCGGTGAAGACGACGAGTTCGGCACCCCTGGCCTTCGCCTCGCGCATCAGTGCGATCAGGCGCTTCACCGTGTCCTTTCGCGTCTCGGATTTTGCAATGGGCCCCATCTGGGCCGAAGCCGCGTGGACGATCCGGCTCACGGTATCCTCCCGATGTCAGCCGCGGATGTCATGGATGGCCTCCTATCACCCGTTCGATTTCGAGCGCGGCGGAGAGCAGCCCTTCATCCTCGCCGCGAGCGGCCGAGAATAGCACACTGGTCGGCAGGCCCGTGGCATCGCGTCCGTTGGGCAGGGCGACGGCGCAAAGATCGAGAACATTGCCGAGCGTAGTATTGCGCAGCACCAGCGCGTTGACTTTGTGAAATGTCTCGTCGTCGGCTTCGAGCGGCGCCACCGCCGGCGCCGTAATTGGCGTCGTCGGCATGACCAGCAGGGCACCGCGCAACTGCCGGAGCAGTTTCGGGATCAGCCGAAGGCGGCCCCGCTGGATCGAAAGCACGTCGTTCGCCGACATCGTCTTGCCGCCCATGATGCGGCGCACCACACGCCGGTCCATCTTTTCTACCTTGTCGCTTTCGACGATATCGCGGTACTCGTGGTAAGCCTCGGCGGCAATCAGCGTGCCGTGCCGCGCAGTCATTTCCACGACCTCGTCCAGCGTGTCGACCGGTTCGCGCCGGATCGCCGCGCCGGCGCGGGAAAGCGCTTCAAGCACGCATTCGAAATTGGCAATGACTGCCGCTTCGGCGTCGACCATGACGACATTCGCCGGGACAAGCATGGTCAGAGCCCGAATGTCCGACCTTCTCGCTTCGGCCGTAATCGCCCCGCGCAACGCCCGATCGAGCAGGATGCAATCCTCGACCGATCGGGCCAGCGGGCCGATCGTGTCGTAGGTCCGCGCCAGCGGGATCAGGCCTGTCGTGTCGATCCGGCCGCAACTCGTCTTGAAGCCCGTGACGCCGTTGAAGGCGGCCGGGATGCGAACCGAACCGCCCGTGTCGGTGCCCACCGCGCAGGGGACGAGCTTTGCCGCTACCGCCGCTCCGCAGCCCGACGACGAGCCGCCTGGCGAGCGCGGCGTCTTCCGGTCATTCGGGTTGAGGGGTGTGCCGAAATGCGGATTAAGCCCGAGGCCGGAATAGGCGAACTCGGTCATGTTGAGCTTGCCGACTGTCACCATGCCGATCGCCGTGGCGTTTGCGGCGCAGGCGAGATCCTCGGTTTTCACCGGGCCGCCGCTGAACAGTTTCGATCCGGCCGTGGTCGGCGCCCCGGCGATGTCGATGAGGTCTTTCCAGGCGATCGCTACGCCATCCAGCGCCGAACGCGGATTGCCTGCGTGGTAGCGGGCCTGCGACACCCGCGCTTCGGCAAGCGCCCGCTCCGCCATGACGGTGATGAAATTGTTGTCCGCCGCCGCCTTTTCGATCCTGTCGAGCAAGCACTCGGTCACCGCGACGGGACCGGCCTCGCCCGATCTGTAGGCAAGGGCGATGTTGGCGCCGGTCCGGCTTGCGATATCCTCTATGGCCGTCAAGTTCCGCTCCTGCCACACCGCCAGACGGGCCCGGGCGCCGTCTAATGGGTTTCGTCCAGATAGGGATCGCCGGCCGCGCCGGTGTCCACTTTAGTGAGTATATTGACGTCGGCGGTGAGCCAGCTCGCGGTCACCCGGTCGCCGCTGCCGACCGGATCCGCGAAATAAGCGCCGTCCGACACGTTGGCCACAAATGCCCCACCGCCGAGATCGATCTTCACCTTGACGTAACTGCCTTGGTATTCGGTCGCCTCGACCACACCCGAAATCTCGTTCGCCGCGGCCGCAACCTCGCCCGACCCGCACTTGCGCAGCTTGATGCGGTCGCGGCGGACGGCGACCGACAGCGGCGAGCCCCGGGCCGGCGCGGCGCCGGTAATCGCCGCCTCGATAATCGCGCCGCCGGCATTCTTCATTCTGACCAATTTTGCGCTACTGTTTTCGACTGTCCCGGTCAAGACATTCTGGCCGCCCATGAAGCGCGCCACATAGGGCGTCTTGGGCCGGTTGAAGATGACGTTGGCCGTATCCGCCTGCTCTATGCGGCCGGTGTCCATGACCACCACCATGTCGGCAAGCGCTATCGCTTCGGGCTGCGTGTGGGTTACATGCACAAATGTGATGCCAAGCTCGCTCTGCAGGCTCTTCAACTCGCCGCGCATGCGAAGCCGAAGAAACTCGTCCAGCGCCGACAGCGGTTCGTCGAGCAGCAGCACCTTCGGATTGGTGATAAGCGAGCGGGCGAGCGCCACGCGCTGCTGCTGGCCGCCGGAGAGTTGCGCCGGCATTCGGTCCTTCAGTGACTCGAGCTGCACGCGGCGCAGCATCTCCTCGGCCCTCTGCCGGCGCTCCTCTTTGCCGACTCCGCGCATCTTCAGATAAAAGGCGACGTTGTCGAGGATGGTGAGATGCGGGAAGAGCGCGTAGCTCTGGAACATCATCGCCGTGCCACGCTCCACCGGCGGCTTTCCAACCACCATCTGGTCGCCGATATGGATTTCACCCGAGGTTGGCGTCTCGTGGCCGGCAATCATGCGAAGTATCGTCGTCTTGCCGCAGCCCGAAGGCCCGAGCAAGCAGCAATAGGTGCCATGTGGGATCGTCAAATTGATGTTTTCGACGGCATAGGAGACACCGAATTTCTTGGTGAGATTGACCAGCCGGATGTCGCTTGGGCTCTCAGTGCTGTTCATGTCCGGCCCGAGCGTTTGCGTTGAATGAGGGCGATGGATGAAAGCGCGGCAACGATCACGATGAAGGAGATGACGGTGGTGACGGTGCCCAGCGCATAGAGGGCCGGCGAGGTCACATTGGTCGTCATCGTCCAGATTTCGAGCGGCAGCGTATTCTTGGTGCCAACCGTCAGCCAGCTGCGCGGGAACTCGTCATAGGAGAGCGTGAAGCCGAAGAGGGCCACCGCGATCATGCCGGGGAATACAATCGGCACAATGACAGATTTGACCGTTTGCCATTTGCTGGCGCCAAGGTCATGGGCAGCTTCTTCATAGGAGGGATCGAGGCGGCCAAGTACCGCGAACATGATAAGAAGACCAAAAGGCAGCGCCCAGGAAAGATGCGCGCCCAAAGCCGATGTGTACCAACTCGCCGTCAGGCCGACATAGCGGAAGGTGACAAGCGTTCCGATCGACAACACCAGCCCCGGAACGATCAGACTGGCGACGGCCGAATAGAATATGACAGTTGAGCCCCTGAAACGCCTGCGGAAGGCAAAGCCCGCCGTCACCGAAATCAGCACCGTCAGGATCATCACCATGACCGCCAGCGGTAGCGAGCGGTTGAAGGCGCCCACCACGTCGCCCACGCGGCGCGGGCTGAACAATTCGTCGAACCACATGAGCGAAGGCTCGCGCAAAGGAAACACCAGCGATGCTGACGGCCCCTGGAACGACAGAACCAGCACGGCGATCATCGGCCCATAGAGAAAGACCACAAACAGCGCGAAGAGCGTTGCCAGAACATAGAATGTCCAGGGGCGGGGGCCGTAGGATTGCGCTGCCATGTTACCTCACCAGTTCCTTGCGCACATCGACCAGCCTGAAGATGGCAGCAGCAATCAGCAGCACGATGATGAGCAGGATGACAGCATTGGCGGCAGCGCGCGGATAGTTGAGGAATTGCAGATCATTGAAGATTCCTGATGTGGCCGAGCCCGAAAGCCCGCCGCTCATCACC
>JANMQB010000259.1:0-2033 GCA_031370155.1 Hyphomicrobiales bacterium
CTAGACACAGGTTGCAGCAGGAGCAGCCGTCAGCCAAGTTCTGCAGGAGTTGCTGCAATTGGAGTGCGGGCATGGATGACGGGCAACTGCAGATCCTCGCCGAACTCGAGCGCAAAGTCCTCTGGCTCGCGTGCTGGACCGTTCACAATGCCAACCATCTTCGCCCAAAGACCGATGGGCTCAAAGTCGGTGGGCATCAGGCCTCTTCGGCCTCCATGGTGTCGATCATGACAGCGCTCTATTTTGCGGTGCTGCGGCCACAGGACCGTATCGCAGTGAAACCCCATGCCTCGCCGGTATTCCATGCGATCCAGTATCTCATGGGCAATCAGTCGCGCGAGAAACTCGAAGCGTTTCGCGGCTATGGCGGAGCACAATCCTATCCGAGCCGGACCAAGGACATTGACGACGTCGATTTCTCCACCGGTTCCGTCGGCCTCGGCGTGGCCATCACGGCATTCGCCGCCATGGTGCAGGACTATGTACGCGCGAAACCGTGGGGACCGAGGGGGCCCGAAGGCCGGATGATAGCGCTGGCAGGCGATGCCGAGCTTGACGAGGGCAATATCTACGAATGCCTCCAGGAAGGCTGGAAGCACGAGCTGCGCAACACCTGGTGGATTATCGATTACAATCGCCAGAGCCTCGATGGCATCGTGCGCGAAGGTCTCTATGACCGCATCGACGCAATCTTCCGATCTTTCGGCTGGGACGTTGTGGTCCTGAAGAATGGCAAGTTGCAGCAGGCCGCCTTCGCCGAGCCGGGTGGCGAGGAACTCAAGACATGGATCAACAGCTGCCCCAATTCGCTATACTCCGCCCTGGTGTTCCAGGGTGGTGCTGCCTGGCGCAAGCGGCTGATGGACGATATCGGCGACCAGGGGCCGATGACAGCACTTCTCGACCGCCGCTCCGACCAGGAACTGCAGCGGCTGATGGCCAATCTCGGCGGCCATTGCCTGGAAAGTCTGATCGAGACCTTCGAGAGCGTCGACCATGACCGGCCCGTCGTTTTCATCGCCTACACCATCAAGGGCTGGGGCACGCCGCTTGCCGGCCACAAGGACAATCATGCGGGCCTCATGACGCTCGCGCAGATGCGGCAATTCCAGGAGGCGATGGGCGTGCCTGAGGGCGCCGAATGGGATAAGCACGCGGGCTTGCGCGTTGCGCCCGCCGCCTTCGACCTCTTTCTCTCTAGCACTCCGTTTTTCACCGCCGGGCCACGGCGATTCAGCGACCAAAAGATCGATTCAACCGGACCCCAGCGACTCGATGACCGCACGCTTTCAACCCAGGCCGGCTTCGGCAAGATCCTCGATCTCCTGGCGCAGACCGGTGGCGCGCTCTCCGAGCGGATCGTTACCATGTCCCCGGATGTCACCGTCTCCACCAACCTCGGGCCCTGGGTGAACCGGCGCGGCCTCTTCGCCCGCCGCGAGATCGCCGACACCTTCCGGGACGAGCGCATCCCCTCGACGCAGAAATGGCGCTTCTCGGACGCGGGCCAGCACATCGAGCTCGGCATCGCCGAGATGAACCTGTTCCTGCTGCTGGGTGCTGCGGGCCTCAGTCATTCGCTGTTCGGCAAGCGGCTGCTGCCGGTCGGCACCGTCTATGATCCCTTCGTAGCGCGCGGCCTCGATGCGCTTAACTACGCCTGCTACATGGACGCGCGCTTCCTGCTGGTGGGAACGCCGTCGGGCGTGACGCTGGCGCCCGAGGGTGGCGCGCATCAGTCGATCGGCACGCCGCTGATCGGCATGGCGCAGGATGGCATTGCCGCCTTCGAGCCGGCATTCCTCGATGAACTCGCGATCATCATGGACTGGGCCTTCGACTACATGCAGCGCGACGGCAGCGAGGAAAAGCAGGCAGAGCGCCCCTGGCACCGCGAGGACAAGGGCGGCTCGGTCTACCTGCGCCTCACGACCCGTCCGCTCGACCAGCCCACGCGCGCCATGACGCCAGACCTGCGTTCGGCCGTCATCGACGGGGGCTACTGGCTGCGGCGCCCCGACCCCTGGGAGGTG
>JANMQB010000276.1:0-2463 GCA_031370155.1 Hyphomicrobiales bacterium
CTGGCATCGAGGCGAACAAAGCGCTCGATCGCCCGCTCGCGATCGGCGGGCGGAATGCCGGGCCCGCGATCCGATACGGCACTGACGACGTTGTTGCCATCGATGGCTCCGGTAATGGCGATTTGCGGCGCGGTTCCTTCGGCAGCGCCATATTTCAAGGCATTGTCGACGAGGTTGCTCACCGCCTGAGACAGGAGCTGCCGGTCGGCAAGGACGTCGAGGCCCTCGGGCGCCGCAATCGTCAGCTGGCCGCCCCGCTCCTCGGCCATCGGCTCATAGAGCTCCGCGACATCTGCAAGAATGGTCCGGGCATCGATGGGTGCGAGGCCGCCGCGCGATTGCCCCGATTCGGCGCGGGCGATCGACAGGAGCGCGTTGAAGGTCTGCAGCAGGCGGTCGGAGTCCTCGACGGTCTTTTCCAGCGCCTCGCGGTAACCGGCGCTCTTTCCCGCCCTGAGCGCCCCCTCGAGGCGGGCCTTGATGCGGGTGAGCGGCGTCTTGAGATCGTGGGCCACATTGCTGGACACTTCCTGCATGCCCGCCATCAACCGTTCGATGCGGTCGAGCATCTCGTTGAGCGAGAGTGCTAGACGATCCAATTCGTCGCCGGAATCCGAGACCGGCATGCGGCCCTGCATGTTGCCGCCCATGATGGTCCGGCTGGCATCGGTGATGGCATCGACGCGGCGGAGAAAATTACGGCTCATCGCCAGGCCGCCGCCGAGACCGAGGACAAGGGCGATGAAGATGGCGCCAATCAGCGTGCGGCGGATGATGCCGGCGAACTGGCGCAGCGCCTCGACGTCGCGCCCGACGACCAGCTCATAATCGCCGGCAAGATCGGTGTGAAAGGCGCGCGCCATGTGACGCTCACTGGCGCCGCGGTTCATCACATTGAGCGGGAATTCGATCCAGTCCGCCTCGCTCACCGCTTCGGCCGGCAGCTTGTCGATGTTGCCGGCGATCCTGGCGCCTCCCGCATCGGTCAGGAGATAGATCGACCCCGTCTCCTCGCGGCTACGCCTCTGAACCGTGTCGATGATGCCGGCCAGCCGCCGCAGCCGGTACTGGTCGGCCAGCGCCTGCACTTCGGCGCGGATCGTCTCGTCGGTCTGGCGTTCGAGCAAGACCGCGGTGTTCCAGTAGACATAGGCGAGAAGGGCCGCCACCGAGACGGCGAACAGCAGGAGATAGAGCGCGGCGAGCCGGAAGGTCGATGTCCTGAGGAGCTTGAGGCTAGCGCGCACGTATCATGTATCCGGCGCCGCGCACCGTCTGCAGCAGCGGCTTGTCGAAGCCCCTGTCGATCTTGGAGCGGAGCCTGGAAATGTGCACGTCGATCACGTTGGTCTGGGGGTCGAAGTGATAGTCCCAGACATTCTCCAGCAACATGGTGCGGGTGACGACATGGCCGGCATTGCGCATCAGATATTCGAGCAGCTTGAATTCACGCGGCTGCAGCGGCAGGGTCTTGCCGGAGCGGGTGACGGCGCGGGTGAGCAGGTCCATCTCCAGGTCGGCGGCCTTCAGCCTGGTTTCCTGCGGCTGATCGCCGGCGCGGCGGCCGAGGCCTTCGACGCGGGCCAGCAGTTCCGCAAAGGCATAGGGCTTGCCGAGATAGTCGTCGCCGCCGGCGCGCAGTCCCTTGACCCGCTCGTCGACGTCGCCCAAGGCACTCAGGATCAGCACCGGCGTCTTGATACCGTCCAGGCGCAGCCTGCGGATTATGGCGAGGCCGTCGAGCTTCGGCAGCATGCGGTCGACGATCAGCACGTCGTGGACGCCTTCGCGGGCCAGCGCCAAGCCCGCCTCGCCATCGCTGGCGAGGTCGGCCACATGACCGCTCTCGGCCAGTCCCTTGACCAGCCAGGAGGCCGCATCGCGGTCGTCCTCGATCACCAGAATGCGCATGGAACGGTGCAGCGGTTCCGGTTTCGCCGGGTTGGAGCTTTCATGCGCCATAGCTTGCATGTTCCGTCATTCCTGAAAAGAGGGACGCGGAGGCCGGCGATGCGGCCTCGGCGCCCTCTTTCGTCACATCAGCCCTGGCCCAGAGGCAAGGCGACGAAGCGCTGGTTGTCGCCGGAGCGGACCAGCATCAGTACGCGCGTCTTGGTTCCGTCCTTCAGCGCGTCCGTCACATCGCCGGGCTTGTGCACCTCGCGGCCCGCGACTTCAAGGATCACGTCGCCGGCTTTGAGGCCGCGCTCGGCCGCCGGGCTATCGGGTTTCACGCCGGTGATCTGGACGCCGGCTCCATCCGGGGCCGGCGCAAGCTCGATGCCGAGTGCGGTGAGGTTGGTTTTCTCGTCCGCGGTCTTACCACCCGCCACCTTGGGATCGCCCGGCATGACGCCGATCTTCACGTCAATTTCCATGGTCTTGCCGGCGCGCACGATGGTGACGGGAACCGATTTTTGCGGCGCGATCGTCGCTACCTTGCGGGAGAGATCGCGGGCATCC
>JANMQB010000289.1:0-11597 GCA_031370155.1 Hyphomicrobiales bacterium
ATAGAATGGCCGCCATCACAGTGGCGGCCCTCCTGTTGTGTGTTGGCAGTGCGCCGGCGCTGGCGCAATCTTCCGGGCCACATCTCATCCGTGATGCCGAGATCGAGGGCCTGATGCGGCTCTATACCAAGCCGATCTTCAAGGCGGCGGGCATCAATCCGCGGTCAGTCAAGGTCTACCTGATCGAGGATCCGCACATTAACGCCTTCGTGGCGGGCGGGCAGCGCATCTTCATCAATACCGGCCTGCTGGTTCAGGCCAAAACGCCGAATGAGGTGATCGGCGTACTGGCCCACGAAACCGGGCACATCGCCGGAGGTCATCTGGCGCGGCTTGGCATCGAACTCGACCGGGCCAGCGCCACCGCCATCATCGGCACACTGCTCGGCGCCGCCGCCATGGTCGGCGGAGCCATGGCCGGCCAAGGAGAAGCGGCCAAGGCGGGGCAAGGCGTGATGCTCGGAACGCAGGGCCTCGCCCAGCGCAACATCCTGTCCTACCAGCGCGCCATGGAGTCGGCGGCCGATCAGGCAGCGTTGAAATATCTCAATGCCACGGGGCAGTCGGCGTCCGGCATGCTGGTGCTGTTCAGCAAGCTCGCCAACGAGTCGATCGCCTCGGTGCAAGACGTCGACCCCTATGTGCTATCGCATCCGATGCCCTTCGACCGCATCCGCAATCTCGAAATCGAGGCAAAGAAGTCGCCGAATTTCGACAAGAAAGATCCGCCCGAGCTCATGCTGCGCCATCAATTGATGCAGGCGAAGCTGGCCGGGTTCCTGCAGTCGCCGCAGGCCGTTTTTCAGCGCTACCCCTCCTCCGACACCTCGCTGCCGGCCCGCTATGCGCGCGCCATCGCCATGTTCCGCAAGGGCGACCTGAAAAACGCCCTACCGGTGCTCGACGGCCTGATCGCGGACTTGCCGCAGGACCCCTATTTCTGGGAACTTAAGGGCCAGGCTCTGTTGGAGGGCGGCTTCCCCGCAAAGGCCGTGGCGCCGCTGCGCCAGGCCAACAAGCTGCTGCCAAGCAACGGGCTCATCCAGGTCATGCTGGCGCAGGCATTGCTTGGCAGCGAAAACCGGGCCGACACCGAGGCCGCCCTCAAGGCCCTGCGGCTGGCCAAGAAAACCGAGCCCGACATGCCGCAGCTCTACAAATTCATGGCCACCGCCTATGGCACACTGGGCGATGTGCCGCGCGCCGAACTGGCCACGGCGGAAGCCGCCTGGCTGCAGGGCGACCGGGAACTGGCGGCGGAGAAGGCCAAGCTCGCCGCCACCATGTTCAAGACCGGAACGCCGGAATGGCTGCGGGCCAACGATATTTTGAACTTCACCAGCAAGAAGTGAGATGGACCGCGGCGCCGTTCTCGGGCATTGTCGCGCGTCGGAGAGATTAACCATGCCGCATGTATTTCGATCCTTACTGGTTGCCGCCGCCCTGCTGCTGCCGCAGGCGGCGCTGGCCGGCGAATTCACCGACACACAGCGCGAAGAGATCGGCGCGATCGTGCGCGAATATCTGCTGCGGAATCCCGATGTGCTGACGGAGGTGAGCCAGGAACTGGAGCGCCGCCAGAAACTGGCGGAAGACGAGCAGCGCAAGAACGCGATCGCGGAAAATGCCGATGAAATTTTTCGCTCAGGCGCCGATTTTGTTGCGGGCAATCCGCAAGGCGATGTGACGATGGTCGAGTTTTTCGACTACAACTGCCCCTGGTGCAAGAAGAGCATGCCGATTATCAAGAAACTCCTCGAAACCGACGGCAAGCTCAAGATCGTCTTCAAGGAATTTCCGATTCTCGGCGAAGGTTCGGAATACGCGGCACGGGCGGCAATGGCTTCCCAGGCCCAAGGAAAATATCTGGAATTCCACCTGGCCTTATTCGAACATACGGGCAAGATCGACGCTCAAACGGTTGACGAAATTGCGCAAAGCGTAGGGATCGACCTGAAAAAGCTCAAGGCAGACATGGAATCGGCTGATATTGCCGCAGCCATCGACCGCAACCTCAAACTCGCTCAAACGCTCGGGATCAGCGGAACGCCCGCTTTCGTTATCGACAAGACTGTAATCCCGGGCTACCTGCCGGAGCGCGCACTGGCAGCCGCGGTCCAGGAAGTGCGCGACGCCGGCGGCTGTTCCGTCTGCTGAGCGCAATCCACAGGGACGGCCGGGCCCGCTTCCATGGACGGCGGGGACCGCCTATAAGCCAAAAATAGAAAATCCCGACAAACCAGGATTCCATGAAACCGGTCTTCATCCTCAACGGCCCCAATCTCAACATGCTCGGCAGCCGCGAACAGGCCGTTTACGGCTCGGAAACGCTGGCCGACCTCGAAGCCCGCTGCGCCATGAGGGCCAAGGCACTGGGGCTGGCCATCGATTTCCGCCAGAGCAATGTCGAGGGCGAGCTGGTCGGCTGGATCCAGGAGGCGCGGGGCAAGGCGTGCGGCATCATTCTCAATGCCGCCGCCTATACCCACACCTCGATTGCGCTGCACGATGCGCTCAAGGCGGCGGAAGCGCCGGTCATCGAGGTGCATCTCTCCAACATCTACCAGCGTGAGCCGTTCCGCCACCACAGCTACGTCTCGCCGGTGGCGCTGGGCGTCATCTGCGGCTTCGGCGGACACGGCTATGAACTGGCGCTCGATGGGCTCGCTCATCACCTCAAGACAGCAAGGAAGAGTTAGCAGATGTCCCGCAAGAAGCCGGCGCCGGCGCCTGCCGCGAAGAGCAGTCCGGAACTCGATCTGATCCGCAGTCTCGCCGGCATCCTGGATGAAACCGGCCTCTCCGAGATCGAGCTCGATCAGAAGGGCACGCGGGTGCGGGTCTCACGCGTCATGACTGGCGTGGCGAGCGTAGCGGCGCCAATGCCGGTTCATGCGCCGGTAGCGCACCATCATGGCGCCGCCGCCGCGACGGTGAAAGCTCCGGAGGCCGATCATCCGGGCACAGTGAGATCGCCGATGGTGGGCACCGTCTATCGCTCGCCTTCGCCGGAGGCCGCCCCCTTCGTCGAGGTGGGAAGCGAAGTGAAGCTGGGCCAGACCCTGCTGATCATCGAGGCGATGAAGACCATGAACCAGATTCCGGCGCCCAGGGCCGGCAAGATTACCCACGTCTTCGTCGAGAGCGGCCAGCCGGTCGAATTCGGCGAGCCGCTGGCGGTGATCGAGTAATCCATGTTCGAGAAGATTCTCATCGCCAATCGCGGCGAAATCGCCCTGCGCGTGCTGCGCGCCTGCCGGGAACTCGGCATCCAGACGGTGGCCGTGCATTCCACCGCCGACGCCGAGGCGATGCATGTCAGGCTTGCCGACGAGAGCGTGTGCATCGGCCCGCCGCCCGCCCGCGACAGCTATCTCAACATACCGGCGATCGTTGCGGCCTGCGAAATCACCGGTGCCGACGCAGTGCATCCGGGCTACGGATTTCTCGCGGAGAACGCCAAATTCGCCGAAATCCTCACCGAGCATGGACTCAAATTCATCGGGCCCAGCGCCGAGCATATCCGCACCATGGGCGACAAGATCGAGGCCAAGCGCACGGCCAAGAACCTGGGCATTCCGGTGGTTCCGGGCTCGGAAGGCGGCGTATCGGACGTCGAGGACGCCAAGCGCATCGCCAAGGATATCGGTTTTCCCGTCATCATCAAGGCGACCGCCGGCGGCGGCGGCCGCGGCATGAAAGTGGCGCGCGCGGCGGCCGATCTTGAACTCGCCATGAGCACGGCACAGGCCGAAGCCAAGGCCGCCTTCGGCAACGGCGACGTCTATATCGAGAAATATCTCGAGAAACCGCGCCACATCGAAATCCAGGTGCTGGGCGATGGCCAAGGCCGCGCCATCCATCTGGGCGAGCGCGATTGTTCGCTGCAGCGCCGCCATCAGAAACTCCTGGAGGAGGCGCATTCGCCCGCCCTCAACGCGGCGGAGCGCGAGCAAATCGGTAACCGCGTCGCCAAGGCCATGGCCAAGCTCAGCTATGAAGGCGTCGGCACCGTCGAGTTTCTCTACGAGGCCGGCGAATTCTTTTCCATCGAGATGAACACGCGGCTGCAGGTCGAGCACCCGGTAACCGAATCGATCACCGGCCTCGATCTGGTGCAGGAACAAATCCGAGTCGCGGCCGGAACCGAGCTGCAGTACCGCCAGGAAGACATCGTTTTTTCCGGCCACGCCATCGAATGCCGCATCAACGCGGAGAACCCCACCACCTTCGCGCCTTCGCCGGGCCGCGTCGATGCGGTGCATTTTCCCGGCGGTCTCGGGGTGCGCGTCGATTCGGCAATCTATGCCGGCTACCGCATCCCGCCCTATTACGACAGCCTGATCGGCAAGCTCATCGTATTCGGCAAGACGCGCACCGAATGCATGATGCGGCTGAAGCGCGCGCTCGGCGAATTCGCCATCGAAGGCGTCGAGACGACGATCCCGCTGTTCCAGCAACTGCTGGCCGAGCCCGACATCATCGACGGACACTACGACATCCACTGGCTGGAGCACTATCTCGCCCGGAACGTCTGATGACCTCGATCACCCCCCAGATCCTGCTCAGGGCCTACGCGGCGGGCATTTTCCCGATGGCGGAGAGTGCCGAGGACAATGCGCTCTACTGGATCGAGCCGGAAGAGCGCGGCGTCATTCCGCTCGGCGGCCTGCATATCTCGCGCTCGCTGCGCAAGTGCGTGCGGCAGCGGCGCTTTGACATCAGAATCGACAGCGATTTCGCCGCCGTGATCGCGGCCTGTGCCGCCACGACGGCGGCGCGCCAGACCACCTGGATCAACGCCCGCATCCGCTCGCTCTATACGCAGCTGCACAAGATGGGATGCTGCCATTCGGTGGAGTGCTGGCGCGACGGCCGTCTGGTGGGCGGGCTCTATGGCGTCCGCATCGGGGCGGCCTTCTTCGGCGAAAGCATGTTCTCGCGCGGGACCGACGCCAGCAAGGTAGCGCTGGTGCATCTGGTGGCGCGACTCAGGGCCGGCAGCTTCAAGCTGCTCGATGCACAGTTCGTCAATCCGCATTTGTCGCGTCTCGGCGCCGTCGCCATGGCCAAAAGCGATTATCACCAGCTGCTCGAGCCGGCGCTGGAGGCCGATGCCGATTTCCACCACTTTGCCGGGGACGACAATCCAGAGCTGGTTCTGGAACTGGCGCTGGCCGGTCAGTCTTCCGGCTCGCCCTCTTCGGTTTGATCGCGCAGTGTCGAGGGATCGGGCGTATCCTCGACCACCGGCGGCGGCGCCTTGGGATCGCGGCAGCCGGTCAGCCAGACATCGTAGATGGGATGCTCCACCGCATTGAGGCCGGGGCTTTCGGCGAACATCCAGCCGGAAAATATCCGCTTGCGGATATTGCCTGCCTCGATCTCGACGACCTGAACGAAGGAGCTGGTCTTGGGCTCCTCGGTCACCGGCCGCGAATAGCAGGCCTCGGGCCTGACGATCAGTTCGCCGAAGCGCTTTTCCTCGCCGATGGCGACATCAAATGTGGTGGTGATGCCGGTGATCTTGTCGAGCCCGTTGAAGACGGCGATGGGATTGGCGATGCGCTCGGCCCAGGCTGGAACCGCCAGCGCCGCCATGGCTGCGATGAAGGAGAGCGGCAACTTCACGGTGCCACCGCCTCGACCCGCAGGCGGACATAGTCGGCCGTCCAGTTGCCGCGGCCATCGCAGAGCACCGGATGCAGAAGATCCTCGACTTCGGCAACGACGGCTTCCACCTCGCTCCCGAATTGCGCGAAGAACGGCTTGTGGAACAGCTGGAGCCAGGCGCCCATGCCAGTCTTGAGCGGCGTCGGCCGCGGAAACAGACCGATGCGCCTCATCTCGAATCCGTATCGCAAAAGCATGTCCCTGTAGACATCCACCGAAGGAAAGAACCACGGCCCCGCCAAAGTGACGTCGCCGCCACGGCGCATCGCCACCGCCCGCATCGCGGTGACGATAGCCGCGACATTTCCATGCCCGCCGAATTCGGCAACAAAGCGGCCGCCAGGTTTGAGGGCGCGGCCGACGCCGGCAATCACCGCCCCGGCATCGGTCATCCAATGCAAGGCTGCGTTGGAGAAGACGGCATCGAACTCGGCATCGAATTGCAGCGCTTGGCCGTCCATGCGGCGGAAATCGAGGCCGCGGGCGCGGGCCGCGGTCAAAAGTTCCTCGCTGACATCGACGCCGGTGACGATGGCGCCACGGCGCGCCAGCTCCTCCGTCAGAACGCCATCGCCGCAGCCGAGATCGAGAATGCGCTCGCCCGGCCTGGGCGCCAGCCATTCGAGCACGGCACCGGCCAGGTCGGAGACAAAGCGCGCATGGGTCTCATAAGTACCGGCTGACCAGCTTTGCCGGCGAGCCGCCTCGGCCTCGGCCGTCATCATTGCGGCTGGGTGTCGGGCGGCGTCGCGCCGCCGCCTTCCTTGCTGCCGGATTTGTCGAACATGGCCTGGCTGATCAGCGACCAGATGTCGACGGCGCCCTGGGTGGAGGTGATGACGCCGCCGTCGGCAAGCAGGGTTTCGGCACCGCCCGGCTCAAGCGCGATGAAGCGCGATCCGAGGAGGCCTTCGGCCGTCACCTTGGCGGTCGTGTCCTCGGTAAGCTTCAGCTGCGGATCGATGCTCATGGTGATGAGGGCCTGGAAGTTCTCGTAGTTCAGCACTTGGGCCACGACGGTGCCGATCTTGACACCCGCCATGCGCACGTCGGTGCCGACATTGATGCCTTCGGCATTGTCGAATTCGGCGCTCACCCGGTAGCCGCCGCCGTCTCCTTTGCCGGATGCCGTATAGGCAAACAGGAAGAAGGCCGCGGCGATGGCGACCACGGCCGCGCCGATCAGGGTTTCAACCGTCGAGTTCTTCATTTCGCGTCTCCGCCTTGTCCGCCCCATTTATCGCGGCCAAGGGATTCGGGACAACCGCCAAATTGCGGCGGACTTCAGCCGATCACTCGGGCTTCCAGGCCTGATAGTCGGGTTCGGTGGCTGCCGGGCGAGCCGACCCCACGATGCTCCCCGGCGGCCTGTAGGCGGCGGCAGTCCCGGTCAGATTGGCCTGGTGCGGTTGTTGCCACTCGCGCGGGCGATAGGTCTCCTGCGACGGCGGCGTCTCGGTGCGGTGATGCATCCAGCCGTGCCAGCCCGGCGGAATGGATGAGGCTTCGGCATAGCCGTTGTAGATCACCCAGCGGCGCTCGGCGATCGAATCGGGGATGGCCGATTTGGCCCGGTAATAGCGGTTGCCGAATTCGTCGGTGCCGACGGACTCGCCCTTGCGCCAGGTGAAGAACCGCGTGCCGAGCGTCTGGCCGTTCCACCAGGTGAAAAACTGCTTGAGAAATTGCATCGCGGATGGCGCTTTCGTGGGTTCGAAACGGGCCGGAATATGGCGGAAGCCGGGAGCTTCGTCCAGTGCGCAGAAAGGCCCTCAGGGGCGCGCCAGAATGAGCGCCGGGGTTGACTCTTCGACGGCGTTTTCAGCAACCACCGTGAGCTTCGGCGAGGCGGCAAGGCTCTGCAACATGGCGGCTGCTTCGCCACCGGCGGCAGGGAGCGGTGCCGGAACGGCGTAGAGGTGGAAGCGTTTGCGCAATTCCTCGTCGGTCAGGCTGACCAGATAGACGCCCTGCCCAGCGCCGATTTCCAGGTTGGTCTTGTAGACCCGGACCACCTGCCGGCGCCCGCCATTGCCGGAATCTGGATGAACCATGGTCAGTTTGGCTTTCAGGCCCTCATGCAAGGCGGGCCGCGGCAGGACTTCGGCCAATGCAGCATTGGGATTGAGATAGGGAATGGCATCGCGCCACGTCCATTTCGGCGTTTCGGTCCAGCCCAATGTCGCGAGAGTATCGCGTAACGGTTCGAGGCTGCCCGCCCATTGGGCGAGAAAGACCTCCTCGGTCTTGCCTGCAAGATCGATGCGCCGCGGCGGCAGCCGCTTCCAGCCGCCGTCCTGCCACTGCGCCAGATCGATGCGCTGGGTGAGTTCGCGCGGGGCATAGGCCGTTTCGGCCGCGCCGTAGTTGGCGGAAACGTGCATTACACCGGCCACGACGAAGGCAAGCAGCGCCGCGCCAAAAAGGCCGAGCGGCATGATGCGGCGGGGTGGAATTGCCTCGATCGCCACCGCGAAGGCCGCGGTCATGACGGCGCCGAACAGCAATCCGCCGGCCACATCGGACAGCCAGTGAGCGCCGAGATAGACGCGCGAATAGGCAATGGCGATGACCGCGATGCCGCAGGTTGCATAGACGACGGCGCGGCCCCAGCGGCCCATGGAATGGCTGACCAGCACCGCCAATATGCCGAAAATGAGCATGGCCATGGTGGCGTGGCTGGAAGGAAAACTGAAAGTCTCGGCACCGCTGTATAGCTCGAGCGGGCGAGGCCGCTGGATACCGTATTTGAGGACGGGCACGAAAATCTTGCCGGCAACAATGGCGATTGTTGCGGCAATGGCGGCGCGATAGGCCCGGCGCCAGGCAAGCCAGGCGACGATCGCCACGCTCACCACGGTCAGCACCGCGCCGTCGCCCAGCATGGTGACGGCGATCATGATTTCATCGGCGGGCGCGTTGCGCATCTCCTTCATGAGGTTGAATACGGAAACGTCGACGTTGGAAAAGGCATCGCGCGCCATGAGGCCGGTGGCCATGTCGACAAGCCCGATGACGCCGGTAATGAACACCGCAGTGAACAGCACGATCAGCAGCGAGCGGGGATTGTCCGGCGCCACGGCGCGGCCGAAGCGGCGCATGGAGCGGCTCTGCTTCGATTTCGCCCAGTTCGAGATGTTGCTGAGCAAATGGCCGAGAACGGGCGAAAGCCCGGCGGCGGCCAAACGGATGAGATAGCCCGCGACGGCGAGAATGACGAGGAGCACGAGCAGGACGAATACCAGCCTGCCGCTCAATTCACCGGCCAGCGCCAGCCCCGTGCCCAGCAACATGCCGGGAAAGATATGGGCCGCCGCCCAGACCAGGCCTGAAGAGAAATTGACGGCGGCGAAATAGGCCTGACCCATGCCTAACATGCCAACGATGCCGGGAACCACGGCTTTGACGCCGGGCACGAAGCGGCCGATGGCAATGCTCTTGCCGCCGTGACCGCGGACGAAATCCTCGCCCCGCGCCACGAGCTGCGGATAGCGGTTGAGCGGCCATAGGGTTTTGAGCCGCTCGCCGAAGAGCCTTCCCGCCCAATAGGAAACCTGATCGCCGGCAATGGCGCCGGCCACCGTCGCCAGGAACACCGGCCAGAATTCCAGGTGCCCGGTGCCCACCAACATGCCGGCTCCGACCAGAACGGCGGTCGAGGGCACGAACAGGCCAATAATCAGCAACGCCTCACCGAAAGCGATGAGGAAGGCGATGGCGATGGCCCATCCGGGATTCTGGCTGAAATAATCGAAATAGGGCTGGATGTAGTCCATGTCCTGTGGCGCGTCCTTGCAGCCCGCCGGTTAAGGTTCAATTAGGGCCGACATTGGGCGGCAAGGCTAGAATGATTCGCGCTACGGGGCCGTTAACGCCGCGGCACGGACAGCGCGGGCGGGACGGTGCATGGGATTACGCGCAGCGGCACCTGTTCGTAAGGATTATCCGCTCCAGACTGACGCCCACCGCAAGGCGTGGGCGGTAGAGGCCGTGCCTGATCAACTTCCCTTTCAAGTGCCACCGCCGCCGGATGATCTTCCATCCAGTCGTCATGGCCTTCCCAATTCATCGCCAGCGCGGGAAGGGGCCAGGAGAGCAGCGCCAGCAGGACCGTCCACTTCATTGTCCAATCATATTCCGATGCAGCTTACGGCGCCAGCCTGATAGGCGATATCTCTTGGCCGGGCCGCGATCCTTGCCGCATAGTCGGGCAATGAGTCCCTTTACTGCCCCCTCCTCCTTGAAATCGAGAGTTCTGCTGTGGGCCGGCTATGCCGCCATGTGCATCGGCATGTTCATGGCGATCCTCGACATTCAGATCGTCATTACCTCCCTGCCGGTCATCCAGGAGGCGCTCGGCATCGGCGCCGACCGGATGAGCTGGGTGCAGACCGCCTATCTGATCGCCGAAGTCATCGCCATTCCGCTGACCGGCCTGCTGAGCCGGGTGTTTTCCATGCGGCGGCTGTTCGCCGGCGCCATCGCGGTCTTCACACTGGCGTCCATCGGCTGCGCCTTCAGCGGCGGCTTCGCATCGCTGATCCTGTGGCGGATCTTGCAAGGTTTTGCCGGCGGCGTGCTCATTCCGCTGGTGTTCTCGGCGATCTTCCTGCTGTTCGAACGCGGCTTCCAGCAGACGCTGGCGACCACCATGGGCGGCGTTTTGGCGGTGCTGGCGCCGGCGCTCGGTCCCATCACCGGCGGCTGGATCACCGAGAATTATTCCTGGCAATGGCTGTTTCTCATCAACGTTGCGCCGGGCATGGTGACGCTGATGCTTGGTCTCGCCTGCCTGCCGCGCGAGGCGGGCAGGTTTTCGCTGCTCAAGCATCTCGACTGGATATCGCTGGCGCTCATCGCCGCGGCGCTCGCCGCCCTGGAGATCGGTCTCAAGGAGGCGCCCGATCGCGGCTGGACATCCGCGGCGGTGCTGGGACTCTTCGCCATTGTCGCCATGGCAGGATACCTTGCGGTGCGAAGGCCCGCACCGGTCATCGACTTTACGCTGCTCGGCGACCGCAATCTCGCCTATGGCTGCGCACTGAGCTTCATTCTCGGCGTGGGGCTCTTCGGATCGGTCTATCTGATGCCGGTGTTTCTCGCCTTCGTGCGCGGCCACGGGCCCATCGATATCGGCCTCGTCATTCTGGTGACCGGCATCGCCCAGCTCGTCACCGCACCGATCGCCGTGCAACTCGACCGGCGCTGCAGCGCGAGGCTTTTGTCGGCGGTGGGCTTTGCCTGTTTTGCCTTGGGGCTTGGGCTCAGCGGCTTCCAGAGCCGCACCACCGACTATGACGAGATGTTCTGGCCGCAGGTGGTACGCGGCGGCTTCGTGGCGCTGTGCATCCTGCCGCCCATCCGCTTTGCGCTCGGATTCCTGCCGCTCGACCGGGTGAGCGATGCCAGCGGCCTGTTCAATCTTTGCCGCAATCTCGGCGGCGCCATCGGGATTGCGCTGATCGATACCATCATCTTTACGCGCGGTCCTGAACACGCCGGCCGGCTCACGGAGATGATCAGGGCCGATGCAGCCGGTGCCGCGGCAGCCCTCGGCATCGGTACGGATGAGTTGCCCGATCCGGACGATCCCACGGGCCTCCTCGCCATCATGGACGAGATCGAACAGACGAGTCTCACCCTGGCGATCAACGAGGCCTGGCTGATGCTGGCCGCGATCACGGCGCTGGCACTCGGGCTGTTGTGGGTGATGGGTCCGATTCGCGGCTCGCTTCCGCCCCGTCCCGGCAATCACAAGGCGGGCTGACGGCCGGGCGGCACCCGGCGGATGCGGCCGTTAACCGGTTGTTAACCAAAAAAATATTCCCGGCAGGCAGCGCCGTTAACCCTTGACCGCGCCGCCGGCGATGACGAGTCGTGCTGCGGCCGCCGGGTAGTGCGCGAATAAGTCCACGAAAGTCTTG
>JANMQB010000322.1:0-7703 GCA_031370155.1 Hyphomicrobiales bacterium
CGATGACCAGGGCAAGAATGAAACTCTGCATGCCCGATGCTACTTCATCTGCGCGAGCAACATAACCGCGGCGCCGCCGCGGGATTTCGAGTGTTCCACCAGGGCCGTCCGTCCGCCCGCGGCATAGACGGCAACGGCGGCAAGCAATTCGCGCAACAGGCCGGGCGCGGAGGCATCGAGACGGAAATAGGCGCCGCGCGTCAGCCGGGCGATTTCGCGGAAGCCTCTCTCGGCGGCCGGATCGCCGTTCTCCTGAAACATGAAGAGCGGCACGCCCATGAGCCCGATTTCGCCCGCCCTCTTGCACAGCGCGTCGATGTTCTCCTCCATGGCGTCGCCGGCGTAGATGGCGGCGTTCACCTTCGCTAGCGCCGCCTCGCGTTTGATATGGGTGAGCACCCGCCCGATCTGGGTGTTGCCGCCGCGGCATTCGACCTTGGTCATGATCCGCGCCAGCGACTTGGGATCGCTCACCCATTTCGAGGCGCGGCACTCGTTGAAGCCACGGAAGTAGATGAGCTGCACGTCGAGCCCGCCGATGCGGCCCGTCTCGGCGAACATCTGCGACTGGATCGCCAAAGCCCAGTCCCAGGTGGGCTGGCGGCTCATCGTGGCATCCATGGCGAAGATCAGCCTGCCGCGGTCGCCCGTTGCATGCGTGCTGGGCGGCAGATTCTGCACCTTCGCCAGAAACGACGCCACATCTTCATCCTGTGCCGCAGGGACGGGCGCCTTGCTCTTGCTCATCTTTGGGCCTCCTCTTCAGGAAGCGGTGTCACGCCGTCATTCGCAGGCTTCGGCATCCAGCAATTCGAGTTTGGCGAGCGCGCCGTCAAGGGCGAAATCGCCGTAATCCAGCACCAGGCTGGTGGCTATACCATTTTCATACATGTCGAAGCCGACCTGATAGATGGGCGTATCCTGATCGCCTCCGGCCACATCATAATAGCTGATGGTCATCGGCCAGGAAGGCAGGCCGGCGAGTGCCGCCGCTTCGGCATTGGCCTCGTCGCGGGCATTGGCGCCGGCCAGCTTGCGCTTGCCGATGAAACTGATGGCCCGGAAGGTCTTCTCGCCATCGGAACCGTCATAAATGAGGCTCGTATCGCGGGTCTCGCCGGCCAGTGCGGCGTCCATCAACTTGAGCTGATGCCGCATGGGAAACAGCGCTTCGGCGGTCACCGTGAAATCCTTGGGCGCCGGGAGCTCGATGTTGCCCTTGCCCTCGCCCTGTGCCTGCTGCCGAGACACCTTGACCCGCGACTCCTGATCCAGCCGGTTGTCGATGAATTCCTTCAGGCTGTAACGCAAGTCGAGCCCGTCACCGGACTCATAGGATGTCGATTGCGTGTCGATCAGCTTCATGGGGCCTTCGGTGGGGCGGAATTGGTTCACCATCCGGAAACTCACTGTCCAGCCCTCGCAAGATGAACCCGCGACCTCGAAGGCCAAGCGGCCGTCCGCACCGGACAGACCTGCCCCCTGATTCGCCCGATTCAGGCGCAGGTCATAAATCGCCCGGTGCGGCACGATGGTCGCGGCTTCGGCGGCCGTGGTGGCGAGGAAAAGCGTGGCGGCTAGCGTCATCGACTTCATG
Organism: Hyphomicrobiales bacterium; assembly: GCA_031370155.1. GTDB lineage: Bacteria > Pseudomonadota > Alphaproteobacteria > Rhizobiales > Aestuariivirgaceae > Aestuariivirga. The sequence continues at coordinate 1,598 of JANMQB010000322.1, forward strand.
GTTCTTGAATCTCCTGGCATCCGGTGGTCCATTGCCGCAAAAGGGGGCGGCTCCAAGCTCGCATTACAGACATTAAGGCATAGCAAACATGACAACAATGGCGAAGCCGCGGCCACGGGTTCTGGTGACCAGGCGTTTGACCGCGGACGTGGAGGCGAGGCTTGTCCGCGACTTCGAGGCGACTCTGAATGCCGGAGACGTGCCGATGACCCGCGAGGACATGCTGCGGCAGGCGCAAACCAACGATGCCCTGCTCGTCAATTCGATTGACAAGTTCGGCCGCGATTTCGTGGTCCATCTGCCGCCGTCGACCCGCATCGTCGCCACCGCCTCGGTAGGCTATGATCATATCGATATTGCCGCCGCCAAGGTGCGCGGCATCGCGGTGACCAATACCCCGGACGTACTGACCGAAGCGACGGCGGACATTGCATTGCTGCTGATCCTGGGGGCGGCGCGCGGCGCTTCCTGGGGTGACCGAATGGTACGCGAGAACCGCTGGGAGACGCCATCTTTCGTATCGCCTCTGGGATTCGATGTAGCCGGCAGGCGGCTCGGCATTCTCGGCATGGGCCGCATCGGCCAGGCGGTTGCCCGGCGCGCGAGAGGTTTCGGCATGGAATTGCATTACCATTCGCGTTCGCGCGTGGCCGGGCCCAATGAACATGGCGCCCGCTACCACGCCCGCTTCACGGACATGCTGCCATTTTGCGATTTTCTCTCCATCAACTGCGCCTCGACGCCGGAAACCCGCGGCATCATCAACGACACGGCGATCACCCTGCTCCCGGCTGACGCTATCGTCGTCAACACGGCGCGGGGCGACATCGTCGATGACGACGCGCTCATCACAGCCCTCGGCAACGGCAAGCTGGCTGCGGCGGGACTCGATGTCTTCCGCAACGAACCCAATATCGATCCGCGTTACCGCGAATTGGAGAACGTCTTCTTGCTGCCGCATCTCGGCAGCGCCACGCCGCAGACCCGCAGCGCCATGGGCATGCGCGCCGTGGACAATCTCGAGGCTTTCTTCCGGGACGAGCGGCCCCGCGATCTTCTGACAGGAGCATGACATGGGAAATATCGACAAGCGCCTTTCCGAGCTCGGCATCATCCTGCCGGTGCCCGCCAAGCCGGTGGCGAATTACGTGCCGTGGGTTCGAACCGGCAATCTTGTCTACATTTCGGGCCAGGGCGCCGTTCACGACGGCAAGTTCGAATATCAGGGCAGACTCGGTGACAGCGTTTCGCTGGAAGACGGCGTCAAATCGGCGCGGTTTTGCGCCGTCAACGTTCTCGCCCAGTTGCGCGAGGCCTGTGGCGGCAATCTCGACCGGGTGAAGCGCATCGTCAAGCTCGTGGGCTTCGTCAACGCCACAGCGTCCTTCGCCGATCATCCCAAGATTATCAACGGTGCTTCCGATCTGATGGTCGAAGTCTTTGGCGACAAGGGCCGGCATGCCCGTTCGGCGGTTGGATCGCCCTCTTTGCCGTTCAATCTTTCGGTTGAAGTCGAGGCCGTGGCGGAGATCGAATAGGCATGCGGTTCACCCCGCAGCTGCGCGCCCTTGACTGGCTGGTGGCGCGGCCCATCGCTCACCGCGGACTGCATGACAAGTCGAAGGGCGTGATCGAAAATACCGAAAGCGCCTTCGCCGCGGCACTTCGCCTTGGCTATCCGATCGAATGCGACCTGCGGATCGCCGGCGACGGCGAGGCCGTGGTGTTCCACGACGAAACCCTTGACCGCGTCACCGTGGAGACCGGGCCGGTCAGAAGACGCAGCACCGCCGAGCTGAAGCGCGTGGCGTTCAAATCGGGACAAGACCGCATCCAGACGTTGGCCGAGCTTCTCGAACAGGTGGATGGCAAGGTGCCGCTCATCATCGAACTCAAGGCCAATTGGGATGGCGACGACGCGCTGGCGGCATGCGCCCTTGCGGGGCTCGAGACCTATCGCGGCCCCTGTGCCCTCATGTCTTTTGATCCCGATCTGGTGGAGGCGCTGCGGCGGCACTCGCCGGCGACGGTGCGCGGCATCGCGGCGGACCGGACGATTAGTCCCTATTACGACTTTCTGCCGGTTGAACGGCGGCTGGAACTTCGCGGCCTCTCGCATCTCGCCCGCACTGAGCCGCATTTCATCTCCTTCGACTACCGCGAATTGCCCTTCGCGCCGGTGACGAAATTCCGTGCCGCGGGAGGTCCGGTCATCACCTGGACGATCAAATCGCCGGAGGCCGCCACCATGGCGCGACGCTATTGCGACCAGATCACCTTCGAGGGATTTCTTCCCTGAATGCTGAAAAGCCTCGCCACTGTGCTCGATGTGAAGAAGGCGGACTGGGACCGGCTCGCCAATCCTCCCGGCGCCGAATTCAATCCCTTCGTGACCCACGATTTTTTCCGGGCGCTGGAGCAGTCCGGCTCGGCCACCCACCGGACCGGATGGGCCGGGCGGCATCTCGTCTTGCAGGATGCCGGTGGCGGCATCGCCGGCATCGCGCCCTGCTATCTCAAGGCCCATTCGCAGGGCGAATATGTCTTCGACCATGGCTGGGCCGAGGCCTTTCAGCGGGCGGGCGGGCGCTATTATCCCAAGCTGCAGGTGGCCGTGCCGTTTACGCCGGCGACCGGACCCCGGCTCTTGGCGCGCGATCAAACTGCCAAGCGGCAACTGCTCGCGGGCCTCGTCGATCTTTGCCGGGACACCAAAGCCTCGTCGGTCCACCTCACCTTCCTTCCGGAAGAAGACTGGCAGGAGTTTGGAACCGAGCCCTGGCTGCGGCGTACCGACATACAATTCCACTGGTTCAATGCCGGCTACGCGCGTTTCGAGGATTTTCTCGCCAGCCTGTCGGCGCAGAAGCGCAAGAACATCCGCAAGGAGCGCGAGGCCGTGCGCCAGGCGGGCATTGCCATCGAATGGCTGACCGGTGAGGACTTGCGCGAGGAACACTGGGATCACTTCTTCGCTTTCTACATGGATACGGGCTCGCGCAAATGGGGCTCGCCCTATCTGACTCGGCAATTCTTCAGCCTGATCGGCGAGGCCATGAGCGAGCGCGTCCTGCTGGTGATCGCCAGGCGGGCCGGGCGCATGATCGCCGGGGCGCTGAATTTCGTGGGCTCGCACGCGATATTCGGCCGCAACTGGGGCGCCATCGAGCAGCATCCCTTCCTGCATTTCGAGCTCTGTTATTATCAGGCGATCGAGTTCGCCATTGCCCGCAAGCTCGCCCGCGTCGAGGCGGGCGCCCAGGGGCCGCACAAGCTGGCCCGGGGCTATCTTCCCCAGGTGACAAGAAGCCTGCACTATCTGGCGCACCCGGGACTGGCGCGAGCCGTCGCCGGCTATCTGGCGCAGGAGCGCCAGGCCGTCGCCCACGACCGCGATCTGCTTGCGCGGCATTCGCCTTTCCGGCAGGAACGGGATTTCTGAAGGGGTCAATCCGATGAGCTACGATCCGAACAACATCTTCGCCAAGATCCTGCGCGGCGAAATTCCAGCCCACAAGGTCTATGAGGACGGCGACACGCTGGCCTTCATGGATGTGATGCCGCAGGCCGACGGCCATGTGCTGGTCGTACCCAAGTCGCCATCGCGCAATCTGCTGGATGCCGATCCGGAAACCTTCGGCTCGCTGATGCGGACCGTGCAGAAGGTCGCCAATGCGGTCAAGGCGGCCTTCGCCGCCGAGGGTATTCTTGTCAAGCAGTACAACGAGCCCGCCGCCGGCCAAACCGTTTTTCACCTGCATGTCCATGTGCTGCCGCGCCAAGAAGGCGTCGATCTCCGGCCGCACACGGCCAAGATGGCCGATCCGGCCCTGCTGGCGAAACACGCCGGGATGATCCGGGCGGCGTTGCGTTAAAGCCCTGCCCGGCATCTCCGTGATCGCTTACTCCTTGACGACGTGCCAGACGCCGTCCTTGCCATCGCCTTTCGCGTCGCCCTTCTTCATGTCACTGGCATAGAAATAGAGCGGCTTGTGGTCATAGGCCCATTGCAGCTTGCCGTCCTTGCGTTTCACCATGGTCCAGTCCCTCATCGCCTTCTCACCCTTCTTGGCGAGATAGGGCGGCCAGAAATCCGCGCAGAAACCGTAGCAGCTCGACACGGCGCCCTTGTCCTTGTCGTAGACATAGAGGGTCATGCCGTTCTTGGCGGTGAGCGTTGCGGCGGCATGGGCCGCGGCGGCCAGCAGCAATGTGGCGGCGATTACGCCTGCGCCGCGCGTCAATAGCGTTTTCATGTGCGTTTCTCCTTGCGTCCCGATTCCCGGACGCTGGGATAAGCAGAGCGCGCGGGAGAGTTTGCTTCCCGCGCCTGCTTCTAGTTTCAGATATGTCTGGGCGCACCGCCTTGTTCCGTCATGACCAAAAGTTAATCCGATGCACACCGGCAAGACGGCCGATCCGGCCCTGCTGGCGAAACAGGCCGGGATGATGGCAATTCTGGATAAGTTGAGAGCGTGGGAAAAACCTACTTCGCCTTGGCGGGTTTGCGCGGCGGCGCTGGCTTGGCCCTGGCGCGCGGCAGGGCCTTGCGTTCGGGCGGTTTGGGCAGCGCCTTCTCCTCGTCGCGGCTGAGATACTGGAAGGCGAGCGCGTCGTCCTTGAGAAGGATGCGCACCGTGCCGCCCTTGACGAGCTTGCCGAACAACACTTCTTCGGCCAGCGGTTTCTTCACCTGTTCCTGGATCAGGCGGGCCAGCGGCCTGGCGCCCATCTGCGTGTCGTAGCCCTTGACGGCGAGCCAGTCGGCGGCCTCGGTCGAGAGCTCGATATTGATCTGGCGCTCGGCAAGCTGGGCCTCGAGCTGGAGCACGAATTTCTCCACCACTTTGCGCACGATATCGGGCGCCAGATGGTCGAAGGCGATGGTCGCATCGAGGCGGTTGCGGAATTCCGGCGAGAACATGCGCTTGATGGCCTCCTGATCGTCGCCTTCGCGAACGTTGCGGGTGAAGCCCATGGCCTCGCGCGCCATGTCCTGGGCGCCGGCATTGGTGGTCATGATCAGAATGACATTGCGGAAATCGACCGACTTGCCGTTGTGGTCGGTGAGCTTGCCGTGGTCCATCACCTGCAGCAGGATGTTGAACAGGTCGGGGTGCGCCTTTTCGATCTCGTCGAGCAGCAGCACGGTGTAGGGATGCTGGTCGATACCGTCGGTGAGCAATCCGCCCTGATCGAATCCCACATAGCCCGGAGGCGCGCCGATGAGGCGCGACACCGAGTGGCGCTCCATATATTCCGACATGTCGAAGCGCAGCATGTTGACGCCGAGCACTTCGGCAAGCCGCTTGGCCACTTCCGTCTTGCCCACCCCGGTTGGGCCCGAGAACAGATAGCAGCCGATGGGCTTCTCCGGCTCGCGCAGGCCCGCCCGCGACAGCTTGATCGCCGAGGTCAGCGCTTCAATGGCCTTGTCCTGGCCGAACACCAGCCGCTTCAATTCGATATCGAGATTGCGCAGAACCGTGGCGTCGTCCTTCGACACGGTCTTGGCCGGAATGCGCGCCATGGTGGCGATGGTGGCTTCGATCTCGGGCACGTCGATGGTCTTGCGGCGCTTCTCTTCCGCCAGCAGCATCTGCGAGGCGCCGCTCTCGTCGATCACGTCGATGGCCTTGTCGGGCAATTTGCGGTCGCTCAAGTAGCGGGCCGAGAGCTGAACGGCACTCTCGATCGCCTGATCGGTGTAGCGGACCCTGTGGAACTCCTCGTAATAGGGCTTGAGGCCCTTGAGGATGGCGATCGCATCCGGGATCGACGGCTCGTTCACGTCGATCTTCTGGAAACGGCGGACCAACGCGCGGTCTTTCTCGAAATGCTGGCGATATTCCTTGTAGGTGGTCGAGCCGATGCAGCGCAGCGAGCCGCCGGCCAGCGCTGGCTTGAGCAGATTGGACGCATCCATGGCACCGCCGGAGGTGGCGCCTGCGCCTATCACAGTATGAATCTCATCGATGAACATGATGGCACCGGGGCGGGCCTCGATTTCCTTGATCACGGCCTTGAGGCGCTCTTCGAAATCGCCGCGATAGCGCGTGCCCGCCAGCAGCACGCCCATATCGAGCATGTAAATGGTGCAGCCTTT
>JANMQB010000329.1:0-3667 GCA_031370155.1 Hyphomicrobiales bacterium
GCTTGTCGATCATGTAGTCGAAATTGCGCCCGCTCGGCTTGTAGGAACCGATGTCCTGGGCGGTGTAGATCGCATCGAACTCGACCTGAAGCCGCCTGTTGCTGTGCGCGAAGCTTGTGTTGTCGATATTCGACAGAATAACCAGCTTGTAGTGGTTCTTGAGATAGGCCAGCGATTCCGCTGAGTCGGCGAAGGCCGGCCAGTCCTTCACCGAGTTGCCATAGGCCTGGCATTCGTCCCATGACGTGTTGACGCGCCATTCCTCCGCCAACCGCTTGTAGACGACTGCCAGAAGCTCGCTGTATTTCATCGCCGGTGTGCAGATCTGCTGCGCAGACTCATGCCGCGCATGCGCTTCCAGTAGGTCATCGCGTGAGAGCGGTTTCTTCACGCGTCCGGTCAAGGGCTTCAATGCCTCGGCCATGCCGCTCTCCCAATCGATCAGCGTGCCGTAGCAATCGAATGTCAGCGCCTTGAAGCTGGTCAGTCTCACGACTTGAAACTGTCCTTGCGCCGCCGCAATTCGGCGAAGACTTCCGCCTCGCTCGCCTGCTCGAGCCCGAGATTCTTGCGGATCTCCGCACTGTCGGGCCTGAGGAAAGGATTGGTCTTGAGCTCGTCGCCGATGGTGGTGGGGCAGGTCATCTCGCCCTTGAGCCGCTGGTTGGCGACCACCGAGGCACGCGCCTGCAGGGCGCGGTTGCCCGGTTCGACCGAAACCGCGAACTTGGCATTGGCCTCGGTATATTCGTGGCCGCAATAGACGAAGGTGTGGGGTTTAAGCTTACGGAACTGGTCGAGTGAGCCCCACATTTGCTCCATCGTGCCTTCGAGCACCCGGCCGCAGCCCATTGCGAATAGCGTGTCGCCGGCAAACAGCGAGAATTCCGCTGGGATGTGATAGGCGATATGGCCCTTGGTATGACCCGGACAGTCATAGATTTTGACCTCGCGCCCCGCCCACTTGAAGGTTTCCCCACCCTTGAGGAGCTTGCGGATGCCGGGAATGCTGTCGGCCTCGGCGGCCGGGCCCATGATTTGGCAGCCGAACTGTTCCTTGAGCGCCAGATTGCCCGCCACATGATCCTCATGATGATGGGTGGTCCAGATATGGGTAAGCTGCCAGCCGCGCTTCTGCAATTCGCGCTCGATGACGGCGGCATCGGGTGCATCGATCGAGGCCGTCGCCCCGGTGCGGTGGTCGTGCACGAGGACACCGTAATTGTCGCTCCGGCACATGAACTGGTGCATATCGAGATGAGACATGGAATTGGCTAACCCTGATTGATTTCACTGGTGACCGCTGGAACCCCAGCTACTATTCTAGTTCTTAATGGATGTTGTCGATTTACGCGAGTTTTATGCAAGCCGCGTCGGAAATTCCACCCGGCGGCTGATCGCCCAAACATTGCAGCCGCACTTGCAGGTCCCGGCGGGTGCCACGGTAGTGGGCCTGGGCTTTGCCACGCCCTATCTCGACAGCGGCCTCGAAGGTGCACGAGCCACGCTGGCCTTCATGCCGGTACGGCAGGGCGTGCTGCAATGGCCGCCGCAGGCACCGGTAAGTTCGGCCCTGGTCGACGAATTCGATCTGCCTTTGCTGGAGAGCGTGGCCGATCTGGTTCTGGTGGTGCATGGGCTCGAAGTCACCGACAATCCGGCCGAGATGCTGGAGGAGATGTGGCGGGTGCTGGCGCCGCAGGGCCGGCTGCTGCTGGTCGTGCCCAATCGCCGCGGCATGTGGGCCCGCTTCGATTCGACACCCTTCGGCTATGGCCAGCCTTTCTCGCGGCCGCAGCTTGCGAACCTGCTCAAGGAGGCCCGCTTTTCCATCATGTCCTGGTCGCAGGCCCTGTTCATGCCGCCCATCGACCGCGGTCCGTTCCTGTCCTCCGCTCCGGCCCTGGAACGCATCGGCAATTGGCTGATGCCGCGATTCGCCGGCGTGATCGTCGTCGAGGCGGATAAACAGGTCTATGCCACCTCCTCCGGCAAGCGGGTGCGCCGCCTGGTGCCGCGCCTGCGGCCGGTTCTGGCACCGGCTCCCGCCCGCTTCGAATCGCCGAAAAATCCCTGACCGAGGCTTTGCATTTCGCCACGCGCCCCCTATGAATATGCCGCCTTGCAAGGGGATTTGCGGGGGCGGGAGAAAGATCGAGACCGGAAACCATGGACACGCCGGACGCTGAGGACGCAGCACTTGACGAGATCCGCAGGGAGATCGATGCGATCGACGACCGGTTGCTTGACCTGCTCACGCGGCGTTTCGAAGCCGTGGGCCGGGTTGGGGCGGCAAAGTCCCACAATGGCGGCAACGCCGCCTCTCCCATCCGCCCGGCGCGCGAGGCCGCCATCCTGCGCCGGCTGCTCGATCGGGCGGAAAGCCCGGTGCCGGCCGAATTTACGGTGCGGCTTTGGCGGGCCATCATTTCCGCCGCCACCCAGAACCAGGCTCCTGTCGCCATCCATGTGACCAAAAGGCTCAATTCTTCGATCGGCCTCAGGCTGCGCATCCGCGATTATTTCAGCACCATGCCGGTGGAGGAATGGCGCGACGAGGCCCAGGCGCTGATGCAGGTGAATGCCGCGATGGGCGATCTCTGCGTGGTCGAGACCGAATCGCCCTGGGTCGAGCCCTTTGTCCAAGGCAAGGCGGGCCGCGCCCAGGTGATCGGCGTCCTGCCGGTTCTGCGCGAGGATGCGCAGCCGAAGCTCCTGATTTTCGGACACGCCCACGCCGAGCCGACCGGCAACGATGAAACCATCATCGTCGGCGACGGAAACTTGCCGCGCGATTTCGCACCCTCACCCCTGTGGCAGGTCAAGGCCGGAACCCGGCGCATCTCGTGCCTGCCCGGATTTCTCTCGGAACATGATAGCCCGCTGGTCGGGTTGATGCGCTCCAATGCCACGCTTGGCCTTAAGGTGGCGGGGCGATATCCAAGCCCGATCGAGGTTGGATCATGACACTGCAGGTTGACGGCGCCCGGCCCATTCCGAAGCCGGGCATTATGGATGTTGCGCCCTATGTGCCCGGCAAGAGCGGGCCCAAAGGCGTTAAGGTCCACAAATTGTCGTCGAACGAGTCGCCCTTGGGCGCGAGCCCCAAGGCTGTTGCCGCCTATACGGCTGCAGCGGCGTCTCTGGAACTTTATCCCGACGGTTCGGCCACTGAATTGCGCGAGGCGATCGCCATGCGCTATGGCCTGAAACCGGATCGCATCGTCTGCGGCGCCGGTTCCGACGAATTGTTGCAGCTTCTCGCTCACGCCTATCTGGCCCCCGGCGACGAGGCGATCTATTCGCAATTCGGATTTCTGGTCTATCCGATCGCCATCATGGCCAATGGCGCCATCGCGGCTGTCGCACCGGAGCATGACTACACGGCCTCCGTCGATGAGATCCTTAAGCGGGTGACGGCGAAGACATGCATCGTCTTCCTCGCCAATCCCAACAATCCGACCGGCACCTATCTGCCCTTCAGCGAGGTGAAGCGGCTGCATGCCGGGCTGCCGAAGCGGGTGCTGCTGGTTCTCGATGCCGCCTATGCCGAATATGTCCGGCGCAACGATTATGAATCCGGGCTGGAACTGGTCGCGACCTCCGACAATGTGGTGATGGCACGCACCTTCTCGAAGATCTATGGCCTCGCCAGCCTGCGCCTTGG
>JANMQB010000331.1:0-3803 GCA_031370155.1 Hyphomicrobiales bacterium
CGGCGCCGAGGATGCGGCCGCCCTTGCCAATGACTGCCTTGACCAGGCCTTGCGTCTTGCCCTCGGCCTGTGCCCGGTCGTTGTCGTGGAACGGCCAGCGCACGATCTTGACCGCACCGCCGAACTGTTGGCGCGCCTGGGCCTCGGTAAGTCCCACATGGGCAAGTTCCGGGTCGGTGAAAGTAACCCAGGGAATGATGCCGGTGCGGTTCCTGACCGGCAGGCGGAACAGTGCGCTGCGGATGACAAGACCCGCATGGTAGCCCGCCACATGGGTGAATTGCAGCCCGCCCGCGACATCGCCGATGGCATAGACCCTGCGGTTGGTGGTTCTCAGTCCTTGATCGACAGTGATGCCATTCCCCGTATAGGCAATACCGGCAGCCCCAAGATCGAGACCTTCAACATTGGGAGTGCGGCCGGCCGCTACCAGAATGTGCGAGCTTTCGATCGTTCCCTTACCATCAGTCTCGACGGCAATGCCCGTCTTAGTCTTACGCACCGACTTGACCGGCGTGCGGGCCATAATATCGATGCCCTCCGATAACAGCGCCTCGATCACCACGCCGGTCAGCTCGGGATCGTCCTTGCCGAGAGGATCGAAGGCCTCGATCACCGTCACCCGCGAGCCGAGCCGGCGGTGGGCCTGCGCCATTTCCAGACCGACGGGCCCGGCGCCGATGACGATGAGATGGCTGGGGCGAACGGTATTGTCGAACAGCGTTTCGTTGGTGAAATGGGGAGCCTCGGCGAGGCCGGGGATCGGCGGAATCGCAGGGCGCGAGCCTGTGGCGATGACGAAACGCCGCGCCGTATAGACCCTCCCGTCCGCCTCGATCGATGCGCCATCGCGGAAGCGGGCCGCGGCCCGGACTACATGGACACCGAGCTTCTCGAATCGCTCCTGACTGTCATTGGGCTCAATCGCCGCGATGACGCGATGCACATGATTGTGCACCGCCTGAAAGTCGATCGCCGGCTCCTGCGCTGCGACGCCGTATTTCTCGCCGCTTCGCACCGCATGGGCGTGTTTGGCGGCGGCAATCATGGCTTTCGAAGGTATGCAGCCGTAATTGAGGCAGTCGCCGCCCATCTTGCCCTTTTCGAAGAGCACGACCTTCTGGCCGAATTGCGCGGCGGCAGCGGCAACCGAGAGACCGCCGGAGCCCGCGCCGATAACGGCGATGTCGTAGTTCACGGCCCGGCCTTTCGCGCTTTCCAGCGCTTGAGCGCCACCGGAATGAGCGCCACCACACCGAGTACCGCGAAGGCAATCAGGATTTCCCGGGTGACGAGGGCTCCGATGTCGACATGATAGATACAGTTCTCCACGCCGCTCGTGGCCACGCACTGATGATAGATCTTCGCCTGGGCGTCGATGATACTGTCGAGTCCGTTGCCGAGCCACGCGAAGGCAATGGAGCCCGGAATGATTCCGATGATCGTGGCTGAAATGAAGGTCTTGAGATTGACCCGGCACAGCCCCGCCACCGCATTAACTGCGAAGAACGGAAAAGCCGGCACCAATCGCAGGAACAGGAGATAATTGAAGGCATCCTCGGCGAAGCCGGCTGAAAGCTTTTTTGCGAAGGGTCCGGCGCGCTCGGCCACAACGGCGCCGAGCGAAGTCTTGACGATCTGGAAGACAATGATGGCACCGGCCGTTGCGGCCACCACGGTGACCGGCGCACTCAGTGCCCAGCCGAACAGGAACCCGCCGACGATCGAGAGAATTGCCGCCCCCGGCAGGGACAGCGCCACGGTGACGATATAGACCGCCATGTAGATTGCCACCGCCGCGATCAGATGTTGGGCGACGAAGGCTTTCAGCGCCTCGCGATGCTCGGCGATAACACCGAGGGAAAGATAGCGGTGCAGCCCTGAGAAATAGGCAGCGGCGATCAGGACCAGGAGCACAGCCACCGGCGACCACCGCCTCAAGGTTGACGATTGGCCTGCCTGTGGCTGGGGATCGGACATTGCGGTCGCCGGTTGGATCATGGTTTGTATTTTCGGGCAAGCGTTGAACTTGTTCCAACACATGACCCATCGGGCGGCAATAGGAAAGGACCCCTCACCGGCTCGTGACAACAATTCAGGCGCCGTGTGCCGCGCGTGATCGCTGCCGAGCGTCAAATATATGGGTCCAGCCACTCTGGGCGGCCCATACGTTGACTTTGCTCGCGGTTTCCCTTTATAAGCCCGGGCAATTCCTGAAGCGATAGAAAATCCTCCCGGGGCGCACCCTCAAGGTTTCCGCAGTCTTGAGGTATGTCTTTGAAAACATTGGCGTCTTGAGAAAGAATTACGGAGAGAGAACGTGAAGCGCACCTACCAGCCCTCGAAACTCGTCCGCAAGCGCCGGCACGGCTTCCGTACCCGCATGGCCAGTGTCGGCGGCCGCAGGGTCATTGCCCGCCGCCGTGCCAAGAGCCGCAAGCGCCTGTCGGCCTAAGGGCCGGAATTCCACGACAATGGAACGCCTCAGGCGCCGGCAGGATTTCATTGCCGCCGCCAAGGCGCTGCATGCGGCGATGCCGAGCCTGGTGGTGCAGGCCCGCGACCGCGACGACGGGCTGGCACCCCGCGTCGGCTTCACGGCGACCAAGAAGCTCGGCAATGCCGTCGTCCGCAACCGCATCAAACGCCGCCTGCGCGAGGCCGCCCGCCTTACCCTGCCGGGAATTGCCCGGCGCGGCTTCGACTATGTGCTGATCGGCCGGGCAGGGGCCGCCAAACGGCCTTTCGCCGAACTTCAGATGGACCTCAATTCCGCCTTGAAGCGGCTGCACCGCACGCCACATGAGGCTGCGGGATAGGGGACGCCCATGAATTACGACAACAAGAACTTCATCCTCGCCATCGTGCTGTCCATGCTGATCGTGTTCGGCTGGCAGTATTTCTATGCGGTCCCGATCGCCGAGAAACAGCAGCAGCAACAGCCGGCCACTCAGCAGACGACGCAGGGCGGAACCCAGGCGCCTGCGCCTCAGAGCTCGGTGCTGCCATCGCTACTTACGCGAGAAGAGGTGCTGAAGGCCTCGCCGCGCATCAAGATCGACACTCCCTTTGTCTCGGGCTCGATCAATCTTCAGGGCGCGCAGATCGATGACTTGCACCTGCTCAAATACCGCGAGACCATCAATCCCAGGAGCCCGACCATCGTTTTCCTGTCGCCCGCCGGAACCCCGGGCGCTCTCTTCGCCGAACATGGTTTTGTCGCGGCCACCGGCACCACGGCGAAATTCCCGGATCCCAAGACCCTCTGGACCGCACCCCCCGATGCGGTTCTCGGCCCCGGCAAGCCGGTGACGCTCACCTGGGATAATGGCGAAGGCCTCATCTTCACCCGCGTGATTTCGATCGATGATGAATATGTGTTCACGATCACCCAGACGGTCACCAACAATTCGGCAAGCTCCGTTTCGCTCATTCCCTATGCTCGCGTCCAGCGCCAGGACACGCCGAAAATCGCCGGCTACTGGGTATTCTATGAAGGCATGCTCGGCGTTTTTGACAAGAGCCTCACGGAAGTGAAGTACAAGGATGCAAACGGCGCCCCCGAGCCCACCAAGGTCGATGGAACCGGCGGTTGGCTGGGCTTCACCGACAAGTATTGGGCCGCGACCCTCATCCCGGATCAGTCGAAGCTGGTTACCGGCACGTTTCAGCACCAGAAACAGGGCGACCGCGACGTTTATCAGACCGATTACCTCGCCAAGGACGCGATCGTCGTTCCCGCTGGCGGCAGCGCCGCTTACCAAGACATGTTTTTCGCCGGCGCCAAAGTCGTCAAGACCATC
>JANMQB010000370.1:0-2519 GCA_031370155.1 Hyphomicrobiales bacterium
GGCAACGGTGCGCGGACTGGGCGGTGCCTCGCCCTTGGCGGCCTTGTGGCCGATCCATTCCCGCGCCGCCGACATGGCGTCGGCGATGGCGGCTTCCGGCGAAGCGCCGCCGCCATAGCAGCCGGGCAGGTCCGGAATGCGAACCCCCCAGGCCTTGCCCTTGCCATCGAGAATTCCAACATACTGAGCCATCAAATCCATCCTGCTTTCTTGGCGATGTCGCGCGCCACGCCGGGCGACACTCACATACCCAGGCGCCGAAAATCAACCGGAAGTGCGTAATATAATGCATGTTCCGGACACCCCCGAAGGCCTCGATTCGACATTCCATCTTTTTCCGAATCGCATGAGAAGGGACGGACCTCCGAGCCAATTCGGCACTTGACCGGCGAGCCCCGGAGCCTGAAATGGTCGAAGCAGCGAAGACGGGCCGGAAAAAATCAGCGCATGGGCGAACGGACTTCCTATTTCGTCGGCGTCGATACCGGCGGAACCTATACCGATGCGGCGGTGATCGAGGCCGCCGGCCATAAGGTCGTCGCTTCGGCGAAGGCGCTCACCACCAAGGGCGATCTGGCGGTCGGCGTTACCGAGGCGATCACCTCAGCGATCGCCTCGCTGCCCAAGGGTCTTGCGCCCTCCGATATTTCGCTGGTCTCGGTGTCGACGACGCTCGCCACCAATGCCGTGGTCGAAGGCCATGGCAGCGCGGTGGGTGTCGTGCTGATCGGCTTCGATGCCGCCATGGCGGCGCGCACCGGCATCGCCAGGGCCTTTCCGGGCATGCCGATCGCCTTGATCGGCGGCGGCCACGATCACAATGGCGATGCGCTCCGGCCGCTCGACGTGCCAGCACTCGAGGCCGCCATTGCAACCATGCCGGTCGATGCCTTCGCCATCGCCGCGGCCTTCGCGGTGCGCAATCCCGCCCACGAGATCGAGGCGCGCGAGCTTGTCGTGGCGCGGACAGGAAAGCCCGTGACACTATCGACCGAACTCACCTCGGCGCTTGATGCGCCGCGCCGGGCGCTCACCGCGGTGCTCAATGCCAGGCTGATCTCGCGCATCGCGATGCTGATCGCGGCGGTGCGCCGGGCGATGGCCGGCCTCGGCATCGATTGCCCGCTGATGATCGTCAAGGGCGACGGAACCCTGGCACTCGCCGAGACGGTGGCGACGCGGCCCATTGAAACGGTGCTGTCGGGGCCCGCCGCCAGCGTGGTGGGGGCGGCGTGGCTGTCCGGCCTCGACAATTTCATCATGTCCGACATGGGCGGCACCACCACCGATCTCGGCATCCTCAGCGACGGGCGGCCGCGGGTGAGCGAGGCGGGCGCCGAAGTCGGCGGCTGGCGCACCATGGTCAAGGCCATCGACGTCAAGACCATCGGGCTCGGCGGCGACAGCGAAGTTTCGATCATGGCCGGCGGCAAGCTGCGGGTGGGCCCGGCGCGAGTCGTGCCGGTAGCGCTGATCGCGGCGCGCTATCCGGAAACGATCGCCATGCTGGAGGCCGATCTCGCCGACACCGAAGGCGGCTCGCTGCACGGCAAATTCGCGCTCAGGCCCTTCGGCACGGGCATGGCAGCAAGTGCCGTCGAGCTTTCGGGACGCGAGCGCGAGACGCTGGCGCTCATCGGTGAGCGGCCAATACCCTTGCGCAAGATCGCCGTGTCATCGGGCGCGCAGCGGGCGCTCGCCTCGCTCAAGCGCAAGGGACTGGTGCAACTGTCAGGCTTTACGCCGTCGGATGCCGCCCATGGTCTCGATCTGCAAGCCAACTGGTCGCGGCCGGCGGCGCTGCTGGCGGCCCGGCTCTTGGTGCGCTTTCGCGACATGCGGGCAGCCGACGACGAACGCACCCGCCAGTTCTGCCGCGAGGTGTGGAGCGAGACGGTACGGCTCACCTGCCGGGTCATCGCCGAAGTGGCGCTGGGCCGGAGCTTTGCCGACGACGCGATCCTCGAAGCGGTGTGCTCGGGCAGGGGCGAGCTTGGCCTGGCGAAGCTGCGGATATCGCCGTCGATCCCGGTGGTGGCGGTGGGTGGACCCGTCAAGGTTTATTACGGCGAGGCGGCGCGGCGGCTCGATTGCGAGATCGTGTTTCCGGAATTCTTCGATGTCGCCAATGCGGTGGGCGCGGCAACCGGCGTGGTGGCGCAGACCGTGACGGTGGCGATCGAGGGCGACGGCAGCGGCTTGTTCCGGGTGCACGGTCCCAAGGGTGTGAGCGTCTTCAGCGGCGGTTCCGAGGCTGTTGCCGCCGCCGAGGAAATGGCACGCCATGCGGCGCTCGCCGCCGCCGCGGCCATGGGGGCTGAGGCGCCGCAAGTACGGGTGAGCATCGAAAAGCACCACCTGCCCGATGCGGCGGACGACAACGGCCTCATCGAAGCGGTGGTGCGGGCCGAGGCGATCGGCCGGCCTAAAGCGTGATGAGTTTAGGTGGATCAACCGGTCTCCCCCTCCCCCTTGTGGGGAGGGGCTAGGGGTGGGGGTCTGGTGGTGACGCCGGAGCG
>JANMQB010000399.1:0-2093 GCA_031370155.1 Hyphomicrobiales bacterium
GAGCCGGCGAAGGCCAGTTGGCCCATGCGCACGCGCCGGCCGCCATGCTCGTCGACCAGAGAGATGGTGGCGAGCATTGCTTCCGCGAATGCCGGATTTTCCCGGGCCTCGGCGATGAGCTTGGCGTTGATGGCATAGACAATCTGCATGTGGCGCGGCAGCAGATGCTCGAAGACGTGCACCGGCCAGCTCTCCAGCGCTTCCGGCAGCAGCGTGTGATTGGTGTAGGAGATGACCCTCCGGGTGATGTCCCAGGCCTCCTTCCAGGCCAGGTCGTGCACATCCATCAGCAGACGCATCAATTCGACGATGGCGATTGCCGGATGTGTATCGTTGAGCTGGATCGCCGCCTTGTCCGGAAGGTTTCGGACATCGCCGAATTGCTGCATGTGGCGGCGCAGAATGTCCTGCAGCGAGGCCGACGTGAAGAAGAACTCCTGGCGCAGCCTGAGTTCCTGCCCTGCCGCCGTGGAATCGGAGGGATAAAGCACGCGGGTAATGATTTCGGCGCGGTTGCTGGCGTAGAGTGCGCCGGCATAGTCGCCCAAGTTGAAGGCCTCGAGCCGGATCGGATCGATGGCCCGCGCCGTCCATAGGCGCAGCGTGTTGACTCGCTTGCCGCGCCAGCCGACGACCGGCGTATCGCAAGCGGTGGCCATGATCTTTTCGGCCGGCTGCCAGCGCCTTTGTTTGCCTTCGCTCGTTGTCTCAACTGTAACGCTGCCGCCGAAACCGATTTCATAGGCAGCTTCCCGGCGTGCAAACTCCCAGGAATTGCCATTCTCCAGCCAGTTTTCCGGCAGTTCCACCTGCCATCCGTCGATGATCTTCTGGCGGAACAGGCCGTGATCGTAGCGGATGCCGTAGCCGTAGGCGGGAATGTCGAGGCTCGCCATGCTTTCCATGAAACAGGCGGCAAGCCGGCCCAGCCCGCCATTGCCCAGTGCAGCGTCGGACTCAAGCGCTTCAATGAGGTCGAGATCGACGCCCAGCTCGCCAAGCGCTGCCTTGAACGCCGAGGTGAGTTCGAGATTGCCAAGGGCATCGCGCAACAGCCGCCCAATGAGGAATTCAAGAGAGAGATAATAGACGCGCTTGTCACCTGCCTTGTAGGTGGCGCGGGTTGAATCCATCCAGCGGTCGATGATCCGGTCGCGCAGCGCCAGGATCGTGGCGGCAAGCCAGTCGTGATCCTTGGCGACGATCGGGTCCTTGCCGATCGCGTAGGCAAGCTTCTCGAGGATTTGCGCCCGGATGGTTTCGGGATCGGTCCCGCGCGGTACCGGCTTGGGCATGCCTCCCACAATAGATTTGAGATCGAGATCGTGAAAGCCCGGTTTGTCCGTATTTCCGATATTTGCCTTCATCTTCTTTTTCCAGAACTGAAGCCGCGGGCCGGGTTATAGCCGATTGCTCATGAATTCAACCGGCCTCCATCTTGTGTCATCCCGGCGAAAGCCGCTATCGGATTCACACATCTCCAGAGTGCCGGCGTCTCAAATTATCCCCGTCTCCCCGCGCATCGTGCGGGGAGAAGGTGCCCAAAGGGCGGATGAGGGGCCCTCACCGCGTAACGGATTGACAGCATGACTCGCGGAGGGACCACCCCTCAACCGGCGCTTCGCGCCACCTTCTCCCCGCCGCAAGCGGCAGGGAGAAGGGGAAATTGAGGAGAAGCCAGTGCGGAAACTTGTGTGCATACGATAGCGGCGAAAGCCGGGACCCACGGAAAACCCGAAACGGATGCGTATCGCGTCACGCCGATCAATGGGCCCCGGCTGGAGTTTACACCGGACACCGATCCGGGGCCGGGATGACGGACTGGGGGTGGGACGACGACCAGAATGAGGGAGTTACCGCCGCGCCGCCGCCTCCAGCAGCCAGACGCGGATGGCGCCGGACAGATTGCGATGGCCGCGCGCCTTGTCGATTTCGGCGACCAGTGTGGCGAGCGGTTTGTGCTGTTTCTTCGCCGCCTCCCGCAGGGCGGCCCAGAATTCGGGTTCAAGCGACAGGGAGGTGCGGTGCCCGGCGACGGTCAGCGAGCGCTTCAAGTCCCGAGGCATCAATCGTCCAGCTTGTGGCCGTCGAGC
>JANMQB010000401.1:0-2969 GCA_031370155.1 Hyphomicrobiales bacterium
AGCGTCTACTTTCGGATAGAGCCGCCTCAAAACTTCACACTCCCCGGCCCCTTGAGCTCCAGCATCGCCCGCGCCTCGGCGAGGGTGGCGATGTCGATCGACAGCTCTTCCAGAATGTGCCGCATTTCGGCAACAAGGGCGGCATTGGACGGCGCCAGCTTGCCCTTGCCGAGGAACAGATTGTCTTCCAGTCCGACCCGCACATTGGCTCCCATGGTGGCCGCCATGGTGCAGAACGGAATCTGGAAGCGGCCCGCCGCCGGCACCGACCAGTGATATTGCTCGCCGAACAGCCGCTCCGCCGTCTCGCGCATCACCAGCACATTCTGCGGGTCCGCCCCGATGCCGCCCAATATGCCGAAGATCGTCTGCACGAAGAGCGGTTAAGTCCATCAGTGGATGACCAAGCTATAATGGGCGATATGTACGGCTGAGTTGTGGGACAACAAGGAGCATGGGTTAGAAGACTTCAATCAATAACTTCGTCAAACCATAAATCAGCGCTGCGAGGATAACAACGCTTGCTGCAAGAATGAAATAATCCCAATAAGTTACGTCACCGAACGTCTGTCCCATTGAGTGAACGGCTAAGTAGTAATAGCCAATTGCCACGGCAAGGCCGCCCAGGAGAACAGTAGAGAGAAGGAAATACAATATGCGACGTATCATATATTGGCTCCGGGTTTACTGGTTATTTTTCGAGTGAACTCGGGTGAAGCCCTCTTACCACGGTGACTTGCCCAGTTGGGGACCGCCCACTTTATCAGAGGCCGGATGCAGTGAAAGCCCTGATAATGGCGTTGCGGAATAGCACTCGTTAGCGAATGCCGCCGCAAGGTGAGGCCGCTCTCCATTTTGCCATCAAATCCGATAGGTCAAGGGCGGATTAAAACTTCACACTCCCCGGCCCCTTGAGCTCCAGCATCGCCCGCGCCTCCATCGGGCTGGCGATGTCGATCGACAGCTCTTCCAGAATGTGCCGCATCTTGGAAACCAGCGCCGCATTCGACGGCGCCAGCTTGCCCTTGCCGAGGAACAGATTGTCTTCCAGTCCGACGCGCACATTGGCGCCCATCGTCGCCGCCATGGTGCAGAAGGGAATCTGGAACCGCCCCGCCGCCAATACCGACCAGTGATATTGCTCGCCGAACAACCGCTCCGCCGTGTCGCGCATCGCCAGCACATTCTGCGGGTCCGCCCCGATGCCGCCCAATATGCCGAAGATCGTCTGCACGAACAGCGGCGGCTTCACCAGCTTGCGCTCGAGGAAATGGGCGAGCGTGTAGAGATGGCCGACATCGTAGCACTCGAATTCGAAGCGCACGCCGTGGCCTTCGCCCAGTCTCTTCAGTATCTTCTCTATATCCCCGAAAGTATTACGGAAAATGAAGTCGGTGGAACCTTCGAGATGCTGGCGCTCCCAGTCATGCTTGAACTCCTTGTAACGGGCGAGCATCGGATAAAGTCCGAAATTCATCGACCCCATGTTGAGCGACGTCATCTCCGGCGAGAAGCGTTCCGCCGCCGCCAGCCGCTCGTCGATCGACATGCCCTGGCCGCCGCCGGTGGTGATATTGACCACCGCATCGCAGGCTTCCTTGATGCGCGGCAGGAACTTGCCGAACAGCTCCGGCGACGGTGACGGCTTGCCGGTCTGGGGATCGCGCGCATGCAGATGCAGGATCGCCGCGCCCGCCTTCGCCGCCTCGATCGCCTGGTGGGCTATCTCCTCCGGCGTCACCGGCAGATAGGGCGACATCGACGGCGTATGGATCGAGCCGGTGATGGCGCAGGTGACGATGACTCTCGATTTGGCGCGCATGAATATTCCCCGCAAGGACCGGCGCGCACCATGGCGCGCCGGCTCCATCCGTGCAAGCGTCTCTCAGCGTGCCGCCCGCCGCGTGAGAGGTGCTGCGCGTTTGATGATCACCTTGTCGATCCGCCGTCCGTCAAGGTCCACCACCTCGTAATGGAAGCCGCGTTCGTCGAACGACTCGCCCGGCTTCGGAAGATGCCCCATGCGATCCAGCACAAATCCGGCCACCGTCTGATAGTCGCGGGTGCGTGGCACCGGCAGTCCCACCCGCGCCGTCAGAATGTCGATCGGCGTGCCGCCGGAAACCAGGAGCGAACCGTCGGCACGTTCCACAATATCGGGTTCCGGCTCGGAGGCGTCGTGCCGGAACACGCCGACGATCGCTTCAAGAATGTCCGCCGTGGTGACGATGCCTTCGAAATGCCCGTACTCGTCGTAGACCAGCCCGAAATGCACCTCCGATTCCTTGAGCCGGTTGACCACGTCGAGGGCATCGAGCGTGTCGGGGATGACCGGCGCATTTTTCACCAGCTGCTTGATGCTCGGCTTGCGGCGCCGGAGAAAGGCGACGGCCAAGTCCTTCGCCTGGATCACGCCCAGTATGTTGTCGGGGCTTCCTTCATAGGCGATGAAGCGCGAATGGCCGCTCTCGGCCATCTGCTTGCCGATCTTTGCCGGAGCCTCCTTGACGTCGATCATTTCCACATCGGCGCGCGGCGTCATGACGGTCCGCACCAGCCGGTCTCCAAGCCGCATGACCCCCGCAATCATGGTGCGCTCTTCCGGTTCCAGCACGCCCGCCGATTCCGCTTCGGCAATCAGCGCATGGATTTCGGCATCGGTTACGGTGTCGTCCTTGATACGGCTCTGGCCGAGCAGCGCCAGAACCAGCCTGCCCGAACGGTCGAGCAGCCAGACGAGCGGCGCGGCTATTTTGGCAAGCACCGTCATCGCCGGAGCCACGAGGCAGGCGATGCGCTCCGGATTGCGAAGAGCGATTTGCTTCGGAACCAGCTCGCCGACGATCAGGGACAGATAGGTGATGAGCCCGATGACCAGGCCGAACCCGATGGGCTCCGCCGCGCGCTCGGGCATGCCGAGCGTCATCAACCAGCCGGAGACCCGCCCGCCAAGCGTCACCCCGGAAAAT
>JANMQB010000022.1:0-11891 GCA_031370155.1 Hyphomicrobiales bacterium
AAGTGAATTGCGAGACCTCCATGCCGTCGCACCAGACTTCCCACCCCAGCCCCCAGGCGCCGAGCGTGGGGCTTTCCCAATCGTCCTCGACGAAGCGGATGTCGTGCAGTTTGGGATCGATGCCGATCGCGTAGAGCGAGCCCAGATACAGCTCCTGCAGATCCGGCGGCGACGGCTTGATGATCACCTGGTACTGGTAGTAGTGCTGCAGGCGGTTGGGGTTTTCGCCATAGCGGCCATCCTTGGGGCGGCGCGACGGCTGCACATAGGCCGCCTTCCAAGGCTTCGGCCCCACGGCGCGCAACGTCGTCGCCGGATGAAAGGTGCCCGCCCCCACTTCCATGTCATAGGGCTGCAGAATGAGGCAGCCCTTCTCCCCCCAATAATCGTGAAGCGTCAGGATCAGGTCCTGAAAGGATTTGGTGGGTTGCAGTGCCATGGGTTCCCGCGCCGCGAATTGGCGCGGAAACTAGGGGGGCAGACTCATAGGGTCAAGGAAAAGTCTGGACCGCCGGACGCTCAAGTCTCGGGATAATAGACGCCGGTGCGCGGGTCCTGGCGGAGCCTGGTCAACGGAGGCGGGTTTTGCACCGGCTTCACCTGCGCCTTGGCGGCCTCGATGGCAGCCATGATACGCCTGAGCGTCACGATGGTGAGGACACCGGCGAGAAGGACTGCAACAGTCTTGGCAAAAAACATGCGAACCTCCGTTAGTCCCCAACCAGTTGCAATCATAACCCGAAACGCGACCACAATGCACGGGTTTCCAGCGCGTCCAAAGTGTGCTCCGGAATATCGGCGGCGGCGCCGAAGCCCAGGCGCCTGAGGCCCCAGCCGACCGACGGCGCCATGGCGCGGATCACCACCTTGTCACCGAATTTCAGGCGCAACACATCATGGGCGTGGCCCAGGCCGTCGATCAATCCCAGATCGAGGGCCCGCTTGCCGGACCAGAAGGCGCCGGAAAACAATTCCTTGTCGACGCCCTTGAGCTTGCCCTTGCGGCGGGCGCGGACCAGCGCCTTGAAGGCCTCGTGCACATCGGTCTGGAGGGCGGTAAGGCGGTCGACGTCCTCCTTCTTCTCGGGCTGGAAGGGATCGAGGATGGATTTGCTTTCGCCCGCCGTGTGGACGCGGCGCTCGACGCCGAGCTTGGCGAGCGCCTCGACGAAGCCGAAGCCCGCGGCGATGACGCCGATCGAGCCTATGATCGAGCTCTCATCGGCGAAGATTTCATCGCCGGCGCAGGCGAGCCAATAGCCGCCGGAGGCCGCCACATCCTCGCAGAAGACGAGGACCGGAACCTTGTGCTCATCGGCAAGCGCCCGGATGCGGCGGTGGATCAGAGCCGACTGCACCGCCGCCCCGCCCGGCGAATTGATCGACAGCGCCACTGCGGCCAGCCCCTTGCGGGCGAAGGCGCGTTCCAGGACATCGTCGAGATCCTTGGCGGTGAGCGGCGGCCTGAGCGGCGTGCCGATGCCGATTGCGCCATGCAGGCGGACCAGATGAACGACCGGGACCGATTTGCGGAAGCGCAGCGGAATAAGGCGGGAGAGAAAGCTTCGCTTGGCCATGGCGCCACACATAGGCAGGCGCCGGCCTCAGGGCAAGGTCAGCGCAGGCGCCAGGCCATGCCGTCGCGGAGGATCGATTCGGCTTCCGGGGTGAAATGCGACTGGGCATCGTGCAGGACGAGTCCCGACAGCAGCTGCATCGGGGCCCTTGAGCCCTTGACCCCCTGTACGATGACGCGCGAGGCGGCGGTGCCCTCGCGGGCATAGAGGGGAGCCACGCAGATATCGCCGAAACGGCCTTCCATGGCGGCGAGTAGCTTGCCCAGGGTTTCCGGGCGGTGCACGATGGTCACCGTGCCGCGCAATGTGACCATGGTGTGCAGCACCTTGACCCACAGTTCGAGCTCGCCGGGGCCGAAGGCATGGGCCTGGGCTTTGAGCAGTTGCGGCGAAGCCGTCACCTTGCCGTCCTCGAAATACGGCGGATTGGCGAAGCCGTGGCTGAAGGAACCCTGCGACGGCATGCTCGCCAGATCCTTGCGCAGCGCATCCTTCACATCGGCGTTAATCACCCGCACGTTCTGGGCGAAGCCGTTGCGCTTGGCGTTTTCCTCGCACAGCATGGCATAGCGGGAGGCGACCTCGATGCCGGTGACATGAACTTCGGGATTGCGGGCAATCGCGCACAAGGCGGCGACACCGGTGCCGATGCCTGCCTCATAAAGCGATTCGCCGGCCGCGCAGGGAATGGCGGCGGCGAGAAAAACCGCATCGATTCCGGCCCGGTAACCCTTCTCGGGCTGCAGTACCTTGAGGCGCCCGCCAAGAAAGCCATCCTCGGTCAGCGAGGTCGGCACGTTGCCGCCCGGCGGGGGCGGCGGCGGGGTTGCCGAATAGGCTTGTGCGGTCATTGGCATTGCGGCCCAGTATTAACCATGGTTGGTTAGCGAGGCGTTACCAAGAAGCCGCCGCGCCTCATCAAATCTGCTGTCGGGAACGGTCAGGCGGCGGGGTATTGCGCCGATCGAACCCTCCATGGCGCTCATATGACCGTCCAGTAGCAAAAAATCGATCCCCGCCTCCGCCAGAACATGGCTCACGTAGGACAGATAGACCAAGTCGTTGCTGCGCAGCAGTTCCTTCATAGCGACTATCAGAGTGAACTCTTGGGCTGGCAAAGTCCAATGCCACAATTAACTATGCTTGATGAATGCTTGGCCCGGGGCCACCTAGCGTCAACCGGTCGCTCTGTCCAAGCGGGGCTGGGGCCCCTATCCTGCCGCCGCCGGGGTTGAGAGGTGGGAAGATGGGTGTGGTCATTGCCTTCGAGGGCGGGGCGGAAAAGGCCAAGGCAAGCCTCGATCCGCTGCTCCGGCTGGTCGCCTCCGACATGGACAAGGTCAATGAGGCGATCCTGGCGCGGGCCCACAGCCAAGTCGATCTCATTCCCGAACTCGCCGGCCACCTGATCAATTCCGGCGGGAAGCGCATCCGGCCGATGCTGACGCTGGCGGCGGCCAGGCTATGTGGCTATCGCGGCGATCACCATGTGAAGCTCGCCACCGCGGTCGAGTTCATGCACACGGCGACGCTGCTGCACGACGACGTCGTCGATGAAAGCGATCTCAGGCGCGGCAAGCAGGCCGCGCGCGTCATCTGGGGCAATCAGGCGAGCGTGCTGGTCGGCGACTATCTGCTCGGCCAGGCCTTCAAGATGATGGTCGAGACGGGCTCGCTCGAGGCGCTCCGCATTCTCGCCAATGCCGCCGCCGTCATCGCCGAGGGCGAAGTGCTGCAGCTTGCGGTTTCCCAGGACACTTCGACGACGGAAGACGCCTACTTGCGGGTGATCGGCGCCAAGACGGCGGCCCTCTTCGCGGCGGCGGCGGAAGTGGGGGGCGTGGTGGCGGCGCGGCCGCGCGAGGAACAGGCGGCGCTCGAATCCTACGGCCGCAATCTCGGCATCGCCTTCCAGCTCATCGACGACGCGCTCGATTATTCGGGTACGGAAGAACTCCTCGGCAAGGGCGTGGGTGATGACTTCCGCGAACGCAAGATCACCCTGCCGGTGGTGCTCTCCTACCGGCGCGGCTCCAGGGAGGAGCGCAATTTCTGGAAACGCACCCTGGAGGACGGCAACCAGACACAAGACGATCTTGGCTATGCCCGGAAGCTCATGGAGCGCCACGGCGCCATCGCCGACACGATCGAGCGGGCCCACCATTACGGCGACATCTCGCGCGACGCGCTGGCGATCTTCCCGGACGGCGAGTGGAAGGCGGCGCTCTTGGAGGCCGTCGATTTCTGCGTGGCCAGGGCCTACTGAAAAATGGCGAGAACCGGCGCTTCAGAGAGCGCCGGTCTCGTCACGGCAAATTCAGCGGACGCTCATCAGTACGAGTACGGGCTGATGCATTGACGCACTTCGCCACTGTAGGACACCCAGGTATTGGTCCGGGGGTTATAGGAACGATAGCGGTCCAAGCACCACGCCACATGGCGTCTGCTCCATCCGCCATAGTAGGCCGGACGGGCGACAATTACAGGAGCGCCCAGCCACCACGGATTGTCGTAGTAATAACCGCCATAAAAGAACACAAAGTTATTACGGCGATAGCGGTAGCGCTGATGGCGACCGTCCCAGCGACCGTTCCAGCGACCGTTCCAGCAACGGCGTCCGTCCCGGCACCTGTAGGCTACATCCACCAAGAGGGGGTTGCCGCCGTTGGTCACGTCGCCCGCCGCAATTTGCTTGACGGCAGGGATGGCCGCGGCAGAGGCGCCACTCACGGAAACTGCGAATGCGCCGACGCCCAACAGGGCCGCCAGCGCCAAGGGGCGATATTTATTGAGCATTGTCTTGTCTCCAACTCATTGACTTACGTCAACTATCGATCGTTTGGGTGAAGCTGTTCGATCCATCCATTTAGGTTAACGCATGAGCCGTCCGAAGGTTCCGGCTGCCCAATCACCGCTATGGAACTCAGCCCAGAACCGTGTGCTGAATCCACAATCGCGGATATGAGGCTGAAACAATCCGCGCGGCATACGCTGCCGCTTCCGCTGTTTCAAACACTCCAAAGCACGTCGCCCCTGCCCGCGCCCTGCATGCCGCAGTCCTCCTACCTGAGACAGACCGGCTACTCCCACCGGAACTCGCGGATGCTGGTGCGGCGTGATGTGAGGCGGCGTCAATGGGGAATGCTCGCCGAGACCGCCTTGCGCACCCGATCGATTTCTTCCGGCGAATAGCGCTTGACCGGCGCCGTCTTGATGCCGGTCTGGAGATCAAGCCGGGTTATGAAGGCCTCGACAGCGTTGTCGGTCATTCGGCGGGCGGGGCTCACGCCGGCGGGCATGCCGCCCCCCACCTCGCGACCGTCGCCGAGCGCGAGCGCGGCGAGCGCATGCAGAATCTCCGGCGCATCGATCATGCCGATCGTCACGAGCAGGAATTCCAGGTCGGCGGCATTTCCGGTGCCGATCCTGTCGAGCAAGCGTGAACGCGCATCGCCTACGCCGAGCCGCGACAGGGCGATGTCCGCCGGCAGGGCGGCTTCGACCGCCGGACCGCCGTCGGAGAGTTTAACCAGGCTCCCGCTGCCAACCGCCGTACGCAGCGTGACTTCGCCGCCGGGCGCGAATGCCAGGAGCAGGAGTCTTGCCGCGTCCGGCGCCGGCGCGGCGGATGGCGCGGTCAATGCGGCGGAGAGGCCGGGGAAATCGTCCGCGCCGTGGCGCATGACCGCCCGGTAGACCAGGCGCGCGGCACGCTGGCCGATGTTGGAGGCTGTGTCGTTGAGCGCCCCGATCGCGGCTTCGGCCGACCGCTTGCTGTCCAGCGCGTCGAGTATGGCGATAGCTTCGAGACGGACGCTGGCGTCGGCATCCTTCAGAAGCGGCGCGATGGCGGGAATGACCTTGTCGCCGTATTTGACGAGCTTTCCGGTGCGCGACGAGTCGCCGCCGCGAACCGCGTCGAACGCAGCCGCCACGTCGGCGCGCATCGAAGAAGTGTCGGCCATGGCAAGTCCTCCAAAAATAGCGGCCATGAGAAGGCCAAATCCTATTGCGGCGCGAAAGAGGTTAAGCCTTCGCATCAGGTCCCGGATGGATTGATGGAGTTGGCGTGCGACCGGTCGATGTACCGCCCCGACCCGCTGCCGATCATCAAATGCCCCCTGCTCGTACTGTGGTCGCCGATACCGAGGAAGTGGACGGTCTCGTGAGCAAGAACCTCACCCGCGGAATAATCGAGATTGTCTTCGAAGATGCACATCTTGTCGGCGGCGATCGTACCCGCCTCGGCATTGTCGGAGTAGGGTGTCTCGTCCTGCTCGTATGCCTTGACGAAGAACACGTTGAAGTCCGCCGTCGCGTCCCGTTTGGCGAGGAGATCGTCCCATTCGTGCTGGGCGATCGGCACGTTGTCGGGCGCGCCGGTCAAATGAGAAGAGAATCTGACGACGTCGCCCAAGTTCTGAGCCATGGGAAGCGCCGCGGCACTCTTGCGTTTGATTTTCACGTTGGCTTGCGGAGTCAGGATGGCGTTTGCGGCCGCAACCATGGCATCGAGATCGGCGATTTTGCGTTTTGTCACCTGCTTTTTTCCGTCATCGACATAATAAAATGCGGTGCTGATTTCCTTGACCGCCTTGACGCTCACCTCGAGCGTGAAGCCGGTGTCGACCGGGCCCTGCATGTCGGCGGCCGAAACCCATTCCACATAAGTCTTGCCCGGATTTTTTCCGCCCGTGAGCGTCAACACGGTCGTACGGCCGGATATGCTTTGGACGGCCTGCAGGATAGTGGCGTCGCGCACCCGCGGCACCAGCCTGCCGTAGCCGGACAGCGTCAGAATCCTCTGGCCCTCCACGGGAACCATCTGCCACTTGGGAGTGGCCGTGCGATCAAACCCGTGAATCGCGAGCCTGGGCGCAAATGTGATGGCCATCGGCGGAACTCCTGTGCCGGCAAATCCCATAGCACACCCGCAACAACCAAATTCATAAAACTCATTTTACGGTCAGTCAATTGCGGTGTGAGCTTGGTGACGGTGTCCAGACGATTCAGGTCTGTGTCCAGTTCGGGCAACCCGCCGGCAGTGCATGCAACTCATTTGCATGCGCATGTCACCGTGACCTTCACCCCAACTTCACCTGCCGCACCCACCACTGCGGATGATCCCGGCCGATGGCCCGTGCCGCGGCAGCGGCGGAGGTCTCGTCCTCGAACACTCCGAAGCAGGTGGCGCCCGAGCCCGACATGCGCGGGCTGGCGAATCTTCCGATGGCGTCGAGAACTTCGGCGATCTGCGGGGCGACCTTCAATGCGGCTGGCATGAGATCGTTGCGCCAGCTTTCCGGATCGGCGATGTCGATGGGCGCACGATGCCGATCGAGGGGCGCAAGGCCCAGCGCCCGGAACACTGCCGCCGTCGACACCGCGATCAGCGGATTAACGAGCACGGCGGGAATGGGTTTCGGCCAGGGCAAGGCAACGATGGTCTCGCCCGCCCCCTGCATGCGGCAGGCGACCTGCGCGAGACATACGGGAACGTCGGCGCCGAGCCCCCTGGCGGCGGAGGCGATGTCCGGAAGATCGAGATCGAACAACCGCGTGAGGCCGCGGATCGTGGCCGCGGCATTGGCCGAACCGCCGCCGATGCCTGCGGCCACTGGAAGGTTCTTCTGCAGGTGCACGCGCACCGGCGGCAATCCACCCGCCAGTTCGGCCAAGGCGCGCCAGGCCGCCGTGACGATGTTGTCCTCCAGACTCGGCAATGCGCCGGCAAACGGGCCGGACGCCACGATCTCGAAGCGTCCGGCCCGCTCGAAGGTCAGTTCATCGCCGAAATCGGCGAAGGCGACGATCGAATCCAATTCGTGATAGCCGTCCGGCCGGCGGCCGAGCACGTGCAGCGCGAGATTGACCTTGGCGCGGGCCGTTTCGATCGGCGCCAGGGCCATCAGCCGTGGTTCTGATCCGATTTGGTTTCGGCCGGGGTCACCGGTTCTTCCCCGGGCATGCCGTTCTTCAGCTTGCCCTCGATGCGCTGCAGATCCTCGGGCTCCGGCCGGTTGTCCTTGGCGTGTTGCCACTGGAAGCGCGCTTCCAGCTTGCGCCCCACCTGCCAATAGACGTCGCCCAGATGCTCGCCGATGATCGCATCGGCGGGATTGAGCTCGACGGCGCGTTCCAGATGGCCCACTGCCTCGTCGTAATCGCCGAGCTGATAATAGGCCCAGCCGAGACTGTCGACGATATAGCCGTCATTGGGCCTGAGCGCGACGGCCTTCTTGACCATCGCCAGCGCCTCCTGCAGGCCGAGCTTCTTCTCGATCATCGAATAGCCGAGATAGTTGAGCACCAGGGGCTCGTCGGGCGAAAGCTCGAGCGCCCGGCGGAACTGCGCCTCGGCCTTGTCCCAGAGCTTCTGGCGTTCCCAGGAAATGCCGCTGTAGTAGAACACCCGCCAGTGGTCGCGCTCGAAGCTCTCGACCAGTGCGATGGCCCGGTCATAGGCTTCGGCGGCCTTGGCATAATCCTCGTTGTTGCGGTGAATGTTGCCGAGCGTCACCAGCGCCTCGTAATTGCCGGGATCGCGGGCGATCACCGCATCGAGGCGGGCCTGAGCGTCGTCCTTGCGGTCGAGGCGCTGCAGATTGACCGCAATCTCGATATCGGCGTTGCCGCGCAGCAGCGAAGTTTCCGGCATCTGCTCATAGACATCGATGGCTTTCAAGGGCTGCTGGGTGTCCTCGTAAATGTCGCCGAGGAGCGTCAAGGCCACCGGCCGGTCGGCGTCGAAGGACAACGCCAGCCGGGCGTAGAGCAGCGCCACATCGATGCTCTGATCGTCGGTCATGGCGGTGGCCAGCGACAACATCGCCTCCGCCACCCCGGCCGAAGCAGTTGCGATGAAGGGTGCCGGCGCCTTGCCCGCCGCAAGCCCGGCGCGGGCCTCGGCGATCAGGGGATTGCGCTCGCCGCCCGCCAGGAAGCTGTCATAAAGCTTGCGGGCTTCCCCGGCGCGGCCGGTACGGGCGAGAAAATTGCCGTAGGCCTGAACGATGCGCAGCGACGTGGATGCCTGCTCGTAGGCCTTCTTGTAGAAGGCCTCGGCGCGCACCGCATTGCCGAGATGATCGGCGATGAGGGCCGCATGGAAGGCCTTGAAATTGGCGAAGGACTCGTTGGCATCGAGCTTGTCGAGGGCTTTCAGTGCCGGATTGAGTTCGGCCTCGCCGGCATAGGACCAGGCGGTAAGCAGGGCCGAGGTCAATTCGCCCACCGGCGTGTAGGCGGCCTCGGCGAAATGCGTGCGGGCCGCCTCATAACGGCTGAGCCGGTAGTCCCTGAGGCCGAGCACGATGCGGGCCATGCGCTGCTGGCTGTTGAAGGTGAGGACGCGCTGGGCATAGTCCTCGGCGGTGTCGATGTTGCCTTCCGAGAGTTCGAGCAGGAACAGCCGTTCGACCAGCACCGGATTGTCGGGATCGTCGCGCAGCGCCCGGGCGAAATAGCCCGAGGCGATGTCGTTGTCGCGCAGCTTGCTGGCCGAGCGGCCGGCCAGATAGCTGCCGGAGAGCGTGGCATCGGACGGCACCTCATAGCCCGCGGCGGCGGGCAAGGTCACCAAGGCAAAAGCCAGGGCGGCGGCGCCGGCGGCGCGCAGAAAGCAGTGCGGCATGGGAATCCGTCTCATGGCATGGCGGGCCGGAAACCCGCGGTGGCGGCGATTCATCGCCGCAGAATGATGTTTTTTCGCGATGGCCGCAACAGAAAACGGCGCGCCGGGTTGACCCAGCGCGCCGCCGGAGATTGCAGGGGCTCCCCGATCAGTCGGTGAGCGTGATCTTGCCTTCCGTCTTGAGCGCGGAGGGCTCGGGGTAACCGGCGGCCGTCCAGTCCAGCTTGACATAGAGGGTGGCGTTTCCGCTCATGTTGAGCTTGCTGACGACGATCGGGAAATAGGACGAGGTGCCGTTCATGTCGCCGTTGGCCCAGACTGTCAGGTTGGCGTTCGGCGCATAGAAGGCGCCGTTGATGTTCACGGCGCCACCGCTCGAGATGTAATTGGTGTTGCCGATGCCGGTGGCGCGGTCCTGCATGATGGCGAAGCCGGCATAGTTTTGCGCGCCGTTGATGCCCAGGCCGGTCTTCGGCGCGTTGATCGTGACGGTGCCGCCGGACGTGATATCGACATTGGAGACGGCGCCGGTCAGATAGAAGACCACGCCGACGGGGGCGTTGAGAGTCGACTGCGAATCGACCATCAAGTCGCCGTTCTTGATGATGTAGAGGCCGGGAGTGAGGTTGGCGATGCCGTGGGTCCTGATATCGAGGCCGCCGCAATAGACGCCCGGACCGAGGGTGGCGGTGGTGTTCTTGACCTGCTTGTTGTTGAAGTTGCAGGCGCCGACCGCCGGCATTGCGAGGCTGGCATAGGGATCCAACCTGGCGGTGCAGCCCGCTTCCGGAGTCGGCTCGAAGGCGGTACCGGTCCAGCCGCCGACAGCGCAGAAGGCCTCCGCCTCCGCATAGGCGTTGCCCCAGGTGCGCATTGCGTTAGCGTTATCGGAGTTCGCCTGCACCGTGCAGACGCTGGCCATGAATTCGGAGTTGCCTTGGAAATAGATCGATTCCGGCGCGGTCATGTTGGTCGACAGCAGGCACAGATAGCTGTCCTTGGAGAAGGCGGCCTTGGAGTTGACCGTGACGGTCATGGTCTTGCCTGCCTCACCCTGGGCGTTAAGCACATTGACCAGCGAGCCGTCGACGGTGGCTTCGATCGCCACATCGACGGTGTTGGGGCCGACCACAATGCTCGGGGTTCCGGAGATCATGGCATCGCCGAGACCGGCGAGTTGCGCGTCGAGATAGCTCTGGGCGATGGCGGTGCGCTGGGCCGCCTTCTGGGCGATGGTGCCCGAAATATTCTGGCCGGCGGCGGCGGCCAGGGCGGCCGCGTCGGCGATCTGCTGCAGCTCGCTTTCCACGCGGGTGCCGCGCGAATAGTCGATGGCGAGGCCCGCCGCGGCGACGATTGGAATGGCCGCCAGGCCGGTGATGACGGTGGCGTTGCCGGCGCAATCCTTGGCGAAACGGCTCAAAGTCGCGAAGACCGAGCTTTTCATAACAGGCGATTTCATGGTCCTAGGCCCTTTCCTGAGACGGAATCTAGACCCTGACCATGCCAGCCGGGACTTGCCGGAGCCTTTCGGAAATAGTTCAAATTGTAACGGCCGGCCACCCTGGCGCCCGCTGCAAACGAAAATTCTCCGCGATGTTAACAACCGGTTAAAGCGGGCCGCGGACGGCCCTCACATATTCGGGTAATTCGGCCCCTCGCCGCCCTGCGGCACCACCCAGTTGATGTTTTGCGACGGATCCTTGATATCGCAAGTCTTGCAGTGGACGCAGTTCTGGTGGTTGATCTGGAAGCGCGGACCCTTGCCCACCTCCTCGACGATTTCATAGACACCGGCCGGGCAGTAACGCTGGGCGGGCTCGGCCCACATGGGTAAATTCACGTTTACGGGAACGTCAAGATTTATCAGCATGAGGTGAACTCTCTGGTCTTCCTCATGATTGGTGGCGGAAAAGGCCACATTGGTCAGCCGGTCGAAGGAAATGACGCCGTCCGGCTTGGGATACTCGATAGGCTTCGATTGGGCGGCGGTTTTGAGGGTGGCGTAATCGGGCTTGCCGTGCTTCCAGGTGCCGAACCCCACGCCGAAGAGCTGATTGAGCCACATGTCCAAGCCGCCCAGGGCGAGGCCCCCCACCAGGCCGAGCTTCGACCACATGGGTTTGACATTCCTGACCCGCTTCAGGTCCTGATAGACCCAGGACTTGCGGTAGGCCGCTTCATAGTCGATGAGGTCGCCGCCGGCGCGGCCGGCCGAGAGCGCCGCGAAGGCCGCCTCCGCCGCCAGCATGCCGGTCTTCATGGCATTGTGCGAGCCCTTGACCCGCGGCACGTTGACAAAGCCCGCCGAACAGCCGATCAGCGCGCCGCCGGGGAAATGCAGTTTCGGCACCGACTGGAAACCGCCCTCGGTGATGGCCCTGGCGCCATAGGCCACACGCCGGCCGCCGCGCAGCACCGGCACGATCAGCGGGTGATGCTTGAAGCGCTGGAACTCCATGTAGGGATAGAGATAGGGGTTGGTGTAGTTGAGATGCACCACGAAGCCGACCGAGACGAGATTGTCCTCAAGGTGATAGATGAAGCTGCCGCCGCCGGCCTTGAGCCCCAGCGGCCAGCCCATGGTATGGGTGACCTGGCCCGGCTTGTGATTTTCGGGCAGCACTTCCCACAGCTCTTTCATGCCGAGGCCGTATTTCTGCGGCTCGCGGCCCTCCGAG
>JANMQB010000431.1:0-4124 GCA_031370155.1 Hyphomicrobiales bacterium
TCCGATCCGGCATATTTGGCGTAGAACAGCAGTGGGTTTTCAACCGGCATGCCGTGGCGCCGGTCGCGGCGGCTCTTGACCCGGAAGAAGCCGCCTTCGAGCGGATGGCAGGCATAGAGCCTGCGGAAGTCCCGGTACCAGAGGAGGCGATAGACCGTGGTGAGCTTCTTGTTCGAGCCCAGCGCCGTCATGCGCCGGAGGATCGTTTCCATGTGTTCAAACGTATAAAAACGATCCCAAACCTCGTCATAGACCCTGTCCCACTCCGCATCCGGCATCTTTTCATGATGCGTGACCCGGTGGTTGAGGTCGTACTTGTTGAGGTCCGGGTCCATCCAGATGCCCTTGCGCGACAAGGTCTGGTGGTCCTCGCAGCCCGGCAGTGGCGTGAGATTGGTGAAATAGATGAGGTCGATCGGCAATTCGCGCTTGATCACCTCGATGTCGTGGAGAATCGACACGCGCGTGTCATTGGGAAAACCAATGATGTAACCTGCCGTGACAACGATCGGATGCTGCTTCCATTGCAGAAACATCTCGCGGTATTCGGTGACCTTGTTCTGGTTCTTCTTGGCTGCGATGAGATTGTCGGGGTTGATGTTCTCCATGCCGACAAAGACCTGGTCGACGCCGGCTTTCACCGCCTTGTCAATGAAATTGGGGATGCGATGGCAGAGTGTGTCGACCTGCACCTGGAGCCGCACCTCCAGCCCCTCCTGCTCCCGGAGTGCGATCAGCCGGTCGAAACAGGCCTCCCAGTTGCGGTTGCGGGCGAGATTGTCGTCGGTGAGAAAGAACCGGTGGACGCCGATGGCGTGATTGGCACGGACAATACGCTCAAGGTCGTCGGCGGAGCGGAACCGGCTGACGCGGCCCTGCACATTGATGATGGTGCAGAAGGAACATTGGAAGGGACAGCCGCGGCCGAGATCGAAACTCGAATAGTTGCCATAGGTGCGCTTCACCTGGTCGAGGCTGAGGAAGGGGATGGGGGAGCCCTGGAGGTTCGGCATCCTGTCGCGATAGTCGTAGCGGGGTTTGAGTTTGCCCGCATAGGCATCCTTTAGAACCTCATCGAGGCGGCCTTCTTCAGCCTCACCAATGAAATAGCCGATTCCCATGTCCGCCGCGGCTGCGATTTCCGGAGGAGTTCCTTCCAGCATCGCGAGCGAACCCGAGACATGAAAGCCGCCGATACAGACCGGGATGGCGGCCTTGAGGAAGGGCCGTGCGAGGTCGATGGCGCGCGGGAACTGGTTCGACTGGACCCCGATCAGGCCGATCAGCCCCTTGCCGCCGTCGCGGTTGATCATGCGGATGATCTTCTCGGGCCGGACGCGGGAATTGGTTTCGTCCTGGGCATAAATGCGGATATCGACTTCGGGGCCGAGTATCCCGCGGCTGCGACAGTCTTCGGCAATGCCGTTGACGCAGGCAAGCGCATTGGACGGGATGGTCGAATAACGCCACTGCAGGGGGTAGCCGTCGTCGTCGTAGTGGGTCGGCTTGATCAGGACAAGATGGAAGATGTGCGGTTTCCTGGTACTTGCCATGATCGCTTACCGCCTCGAAATGCCGCTAACGTGACGGCCCACTTTGACTCGACACCCGGTTACAGACTAAGCTGCGGCGGCCCTACCTGCAAGACATGGATTCCGGCTTCCGGGGCTCTGAACTCGGGTTAACGGCGGTTTCGGGGGAAGCGACCATCATTCTCTCGGGTCTTGCCCCGCGCTTCAAATTCGATCCGGCGCCAGGCTTCGAGCCGAAACTGATCGGCCGTCCGATGGTCATTCTACTGCGGGTCGGCAAGCGCGCCGCCCGGATCGCCGAGTGGCTCTGCAACCATCGGCCGCAGTTCGAGCAGCAGCACATCGGCCATGGCGGCTTGGCCTTCGGCGGTGGGATGGAGCGCGCCGGTCGTTTCTGAGAACACCCCGGCCGAGGTGCGCTCGTCGATCGTGCCGCGGCGGTCGACGACCTTCTGGTTGATGGTCATGTAGGCGTCGTTGAAGCTGCGAACCCAGCGCTGGCGCAGCGCATAAGGAAAATTCTGGGCCACCGGATTATAAGGCCGCCACTGTTTCACCTTGCCGGTCCAGCTCGACTGGCATGTGAGAGTGGGCCTCGTGGCATCGCCCCAGCACGGGATCATTAGAACCTCCGGCGGATCGAAAGCAAATTTCGGGTTGCGGGCACAGAAGCCGTGGCCCTCGAACATGCGCTCGCCATAGATGCGGCCGGCAAAGGTCCAGCCATGATCGCCGGCCAGGTCGCGCATCGTCTCATGGAGAGTTCCCAGCTTGTCGTGCACCGCCGACAGACGGCTGTTGCTGGCAACGAGCCATGAGGAGAAGCCATCGAGTGCCTGGTTGACCGGGTAAAGGTCTTCCTCGTCATCGCCGCCGGTCTTGCAAATGTTTCCAGTTTCGTCGGTGAGGGGGTCGGGATAGGCGGTGAGCACGACGCGCGAGGCATCGAAGACGTTGTCGCCGGCCGAATAGACCGGCAAGGCGGTCTCGAAGGCCTTGGCCAACCTGGCATAGGCGCCGGGCAGCACTTCGCGCATGTTCTCGGCGAATTGCTCGGCCGAGACGGTGGCGCCGAAGAACTTGGCGATCGTGGCCGAGGCGCCTTCGCGCAATGTGGCCCAGGCGACGACATTGGCAAAGCCGATGTCGTTGCCGCCCACCGACAGGGACACGAAGTCGATGTTGCGCCGGTAGTGGCCATCGGGACAGGTCCACAGGCCCCTCTTCTCCTGCGGCTTCTCCAGGCAGACTTCGCGCAGCAGCCGGTAGATTTGCGAGTCCTTGCTGCCACCCGAAAGCGGGAAGGCGGCAGGCTGCGATTCCACCTCGGTCCTGCTTTCGCGTTCGACATATTGCTGGGGTCCGAGAATTCCCTCCTCAACTCCGGCGCCGGAGCAGGAATAGTCGAGAAAGGTGACGGCGGCCTGCGGGTTCTCGACGCCGATCTGCAAGGCGGCGCGGAACTGATGGCCATAGGGCGAGCGGTGACAAAGCCGGTCGGTCCATTGCGCCGAGCCGGCGGTGCCATCGACTTTGCGCCGCGGATAGAGATTGCGGTGGCGCCGCGCCTCGGCGAACTCGACCGGCACATCGGGATTGCCTTCGCCCGAGGCAAAGCTGTCGCCCAGGCCGACGATGACGATATCGCGGACCTTGGCCGCAAGGGCGATTGGCTGCTCGCCCACCACGGCCACCGAAATTTCCGCCCCCGCAGGATAGGGCAGCGCCACTTTCGGCCCCGACACCCGCTCGCCGCATGGGGCGGTGGCAACCACCTGGCCGCCGATCCGCCATTCGCAGCTTCTGTCCGCAGGGACAGGCTCACGGCCCAGCGCCGTCAGCCACAGCTCAATGCCGTGGCCCGGCGGATTGAGCCAGGCATCGATGCCGCCACAGGCCGAATGGCGCCGGGTTTCGGAGTCGTAGCAGAGCCCCCCTAAGGCCTCAGCCGCCCAGCCGCGCCAATCGAAATTCTGCCGCAGCATGCGGGTGAAGGCGATGTGGCGGTCGTTGAGCATGTGTTCGGAACCCAAAACCGAGGTCCGGTTGATGAGGGCGCTGGTCTCGTGGGCGGCGAGACCCCGGCTTTCGACATGCAGGAGATATTGCCGCCAGGCATTTTCATGCCGCTTGAACAGGGCGGGATCGCGGAACAGACGGAAACGATTCACCACCTGCCATTCGATCTGGAAGGTGCCGGCATTGAGGGTCTGGGCCCGGGCGGCGGTCAATCCGGGCACGAGCATGGCGATGATGATGAGAATCCTGAGCATGGCCGGCGCTTCTGGCCAGCAATCGGGGCCAAGTTGGGGCGATGCTTCGGCCGCCCTTACTTGTAGCGCGCCACGCCTGAAACCCGGCCAAGATTTCGCAAATCCCTGCTTTCGGCCCTTGACTGCAAGGCGCGCCGGCCTTATCTCCTGCACCAGCTGCTGGCACTCGACTAGCTTGAGTGCCAACAGACGCCGGGTCATAAGGGGACGCCGGCCTCCAACTGCAAAAATATCGCCAAAACAAGGAGTTATCTCATGAATTTCCGTCCTTTGCACGACCGCGTCGTCGTGAAACGGGTCGACGAAGACACCAAGACCA
>JANMQB010000493.1:0-3922 GCA_031370155.1 Hyphomicrobiales bacterium
TCGGCTGCGGTCGGGCGCAGGGCAATCTCTTTGCCACGGAAGGCTTTGGGCAGACGATAGGGTTTGCCTTTGAACGAAATCCATCCGTCCTGTTGAACCCGCCGGACTTTATCGTCCGGCGCGTAGTCGAAGGGCTCGGCCTGTAACGTTCGCTCGGCACCTTCAGGCCGAGGGCTTCGTGCGGACGCTCGGTGTTGTAGACATGGCGCCAGCGTTGCAGTGCGGCGGCGGCGCAGCCGAGGTCGTCGAACGGCGGGCCGCTGAGCGCTTCGGCCTTCATCGAGCGGTGGAAGCGCTCGTCCTTGCCGAGCGTCTGGGGATGATAGGGCCGCGAGTGACCGAGGCGGATGTCCTGCTCGATGAGGAGGATACCGAGCGGCGTAAACGGCGAACCCGGCCCATCGCCCGACGGGCTGCCGTTGTCGGTCATGATGCAGAGCGGCAGGCCGTAACGGCGGAACGCCCCGGTCAGCGCGGCCCTCACACGCGCCGTGGTCTCGCCGGGACAGGCGGCGGCGAGAATGGCGAAGCGCGAATGATCGTCGAGCACGGTCAGGGGATGCAGCCGTCCCTGACGCATCGCCACATGGCCCTTGAAATCCATCTGCCATAGATCGTTGGGGCTCGCGTGTTCGAAGCGCGTGAAAGCCGGAGTCCCGCCACCAAAGCCGCCGAGGGCCACGCCATGACGGCGCAAGATCGCCGTCACCGTCGCGGGCGAAGGCGCGGCGATCCCCCAGCGGATCAGCGCCGCCGCGATCTTGCGCCCGCCCCAGGCCGGATGCTCCTGCCGCAACATGAGGACGCTTTCCTCGATATCCGCAGCACTGCGCAAAGGACCGGAACCCGGCCGCCGCGAGCGGTCCGAAAGCCCCGTCTTGCCCTCAAGCGCAAAACGCTCCAGCCACTTATATCCCACGCCTGCGGCGTGGGCCCCTCCTTCTCCCCCACGGGGAGAAGGAAATTGCATTTGCGTTGATTCAGTGAAAAACGAATTTGCCCTAGCATGCTGCCGACATTGCGGCGGCCAGTGTCCGGTTGCCGGATTTTATTACGAGACGGGTGTCGTCATGCCGTTCCTATCAGATGACAGTTGTGTCATGTTGAGCGAATCGTTAGGAAGATGAACCCTTGGGACGGAGCGGCGCATGTTTTCCGACGAGTTTGTAAGACAATTCGATCACGCCGACGAAATCCGCGACTTCCCGTTCGGCCGGTTTGAAATCGTTCAGGTGGCGGGGGTAACCCTGGGCCGGGCCACCTATCAGCCGGGCTGGAAGTGGTCGGTCCACAACGCGCCCCTGGCCGGAACCGCACTTTGCCACGCGCCCCATACCGGTGTCGCCATCGCGGGACATGGAATTGTCGAGTATCAGGATGGCCGAAAAATCGATCTGCTGCCGGGTACGGTGTTTCACATCACCACCACGCCCCATGACAGCTGGGTTCACGGCGAAGCACCCTATGTCTCGCTTCACGTGCTCAAATCACAGTAACTTTGATCGTCAACCAACGGGAGGGACCTGAAAATGGCCAAAGCAAAGCTGATCGTACTTAAGGTTGAGGACAAGCCGGGAGCGGTGGCGGGTGCCATTGCGGCGTTGTCTGCGGCCGGTGTCAATATCGTGTCGATCTTCGGCACGGCCCCGCAGGGTGATTTGCAACTGATCGTCGACAACCAGCGCAAGGCGGTGAAAGCGCTCGCGGCCGCGGGCATCGCCCATAGCGAGGCGAAGGCCGAAGTGGCCGAGTTGCCAAACAAGCCCGGAAGCCTTCATGCCTATTTGGAGAAGCTCGCCAAGAAAGGCGTCAATCTGCGCTCGATTTGTGGAACTTCAAGCAAATCGGCACGCAAATCGGTCGTCGTCTGGACGGCCGAAGGCTAGGCCTGCAAGCCCGCCGACTTAATCACCGCGTGCTTTTTGCCAGCTGCCATTCCAGACGCCGCGACACCCGCGTCAGCGGATAGCAGATGGCGAAATAGATCAGCGCCACCAGTCCAAAGATGACGAAGGGCTGAAAGGTGGCGTTGGTCAGGATCTGGGCGGTCTTGGTCAGTTCGTGATAGCCGACGATCGAGGCGAGCGCGGTGCTCTTCACCAGTTGCACCAGAAAGCCGACGGTCGGCGGAATGGCCATGCGCGTGGCCTGGGGCAGGATCACCAGACGCAGTTGCGCGAGAAAGTGCAGCCCGAGACTGGCGCTGCCGTCCCACTGGCCGCGCGGGATCGCCTCGACGCAGCCGCGCCAGATGTCGGTGAGAAAGGCGCTTGAGTAGAGGGTCAGGCACACGGCGGCGGCAAGCCAGGCCGACACATCGATGCCCAGCATGGGAAGGCCGAAATAGACCAGAAACAACTGCATCAGCAGCGGCGTGCTCTGGAACAGTTCGACATAGAGCTTGACCGCGGCGCGGGCCCATTTGTAGCGGCTGGTGCGGATCACCAGCAGAACCAGTCCGAAGAACCCGCCCCCGGCAAAGGCTATGCCTGAAAGCAGCAAGGTCCAGCGGGCCGCCAACAGCAGGTTGCGCGCAATATCCCACAGGGTGAAATCGGTCATCGCACGCGCCCCGCGAAGAGCCCGCGCCCGGCGAGCGCCAGCATGCGGCGCATCAGAACCGCCAACGCCAGATAGATGAGCGTGATGATCAGATAGGTCTCGAAGCTGCGGAAATTGCGCGACTGGATGAAGTCGGCCACGTGGGTCAGATCGACAACGGCGATCTGCGAGACCACGGCGGATTCGAGCATGGTGATGGTGATCTGGCCGACCAGCGCGGGATAGACATTGGCCAATGCCTGCGGCAGGACGATCAGCACGAAGACCAGCAGGGGGCGCAGGCCCATGCTGCGGCCCGCTTCGCTTTGTTCCCGGGGAACCGCTTCCAGTCCGGCGCGCACGATCTCGATGGCGTAGGCCGTAAGATTGACGGTCATCGCCAATGCGGCCGCCTGCAGGGCGCTGAGACGCAGGCCCAGACTGGGCAGGCCGAAGAAAATGAAGAACATCTGCACGATGAAAGGCGTATTGCGGATCAACTCCACGTAGGCGGAAATCAACCGCCGAACCCAAATATATTTGCTGTGGCTGGCGGCTGCGCCCGCGATACCGAGACCTATTCCGAGAGCCGAGGCAACGGCGGTCAAGCCAAGCGTGACCGCCGTGCCTTCCAGAAACAAACCCAGATATTGGGCCAGCGCCCCGAAATCGAGCCGATAGCCCATGCGCGCCTTAGAGTTCGGGCGGCAGCGGAATGAACAGCCACTTCTTCGAAATGGCGTCGAGGGTGCCGTCCTTCTTCATCTGGGCCAGGGCCTCGTCGAGCTTCGCCAGCAGGCGGTCCTCGCCCTTGTTGATGGCCATGGCCGAAGGCGAATTCAGCAGCTGGAATTTCGACTCCGGTTCGATGGCCGGCTGCTTGGCCAGCACCGCGGCGCCGACATCGTTGCCGACCACCATCAGTTGGACTTGGCCCGAGAGAAACGCCGAGATCACGCCGTTGTAGTCGTTGAAGCGCTGGATATCGGTGCCCTCGGGCGCTACTTCGGTGACCGAGGTGTCCTCGAGCGTGCCGCGATTGACGGCAACCGACTTGCCCGCCAGATCGGCCGGGCCTTTCACTTCGAGCGACTTGGGTCCCATGACGTCGATCGAATAGGGCGCGTAGGGTGCCGTGAACGCCACGACCTTCTTGCGCTCGTCGCTCACGCCGACGCTGACCAGCAGATTGAGCTTGCGTTCGGTGAGCGAGGGGATGCGGTTTTGCCCGGTGATGCCGATCAACTCCGGCTTCACATTGAGAGCCTTGGCCAAGGCATCGATCACATCGATATCGTAGCCCTGCGATTTGAGATCGGTGCCGGCCGAGGCGAATGGCGGAAAGTCCTCGAAAATCCCGACCTTGATGACACCCGCCTTG
>JANMQB010000497.1:0-6345 GCA_031370155.1 Hyphomicrobiales bacterium
GAATCATGCCGAGCGGCACCGCCGCGCTGTCGCCGAAATGGGCCAGCGCCAGCGGTGTTCCTAGAAGCGCCAGATTGCCGAAGCCCGCCGCCATGGAAGCGGCGGCCCCGCCACTCGGCGACAGACTCGTTACGTTATGCGAGACAAGGGCGGTCACCATCCAGGTCACGGCGAGGCCGCTGAAAAAGACGAGCCACAATCCCCAGGGGACGGCCTCCTGCGCCGCCATAATGGCGACAGTGCGGAACAAGAGCGCCGGGATCGCCACGTTGAAGACGAACTGGGCGATGCCCCGGGCGGCGATCGCATCGACGATATTGGCGCGGGCGAAGCCGTAGCCCAGCACGATCATGCCGAAGACCGGCAGGACGGTGTTGAAGATCGCGTCCAAGTACTAGAGCCAGGACTGGCGCACGGATTGCTTTTTCTCGAAGGCGTCGATGTGAGCGGCCTTCTCGAGACTCAAGGCGATATCGTCAAGGCCGTTCAGCAGGCAATGCTTGCGGAACGGATCGATGTCGAACTTGATCATGCCGCCGTCGGGACCGCGGATTTCCTGTTTGGGCAGATCGACGGTCAGCGTCGCGTTTGCGCCACGCTCGGCATCGTCCATCAGCTTCTTCAGATCGGCGGGCGAAACCACGATCGGCAGAATTCCGTTCTTGAAGCAATTATTGTAGAAGATGTCGGCGAAGCTGGTGGAGATGACGCAGCGGATGCCGAAATCGAGAAGCGCCCAGGGCGCATGCTCGCGCGACGAGCCGCAGCCGAAATTGTCGCCCGCCACCAGGATCTGCGCCTTGCGATAGGCGGGCCGGTTGAGCACGAAATCGGGCAAGTCCTTGCCTTCCTGCGTAAAGCGCATCTCGTAGAACAGCGACTTGCCGAGCCCGGTGCGCAGAATCGTCTTGAGGAACTGCTTGGGGATAATCATGTCGGTGTCGACATTGACGATGTTGAGGGGTGCCGCGACACCGGTCAAGGTCTCGAATTTATACATGCAAGTTCCCTCTAGGCCGCAACTGGAAGATCGACGCCGAGCTTTTCGTCGGCGCCGATCATCAGATTGAGATTTTGCACGGCGGCACCCGAGGCGCCCTTGCCGAGATTGTCGTAGACCGCCGCCAGCAGGATGTGGCCCAGCGCCTCATTGGCGAAGACATGGAGCCGCATGCGGTTGCTGTTGTTGAGCACTTCCGGGCTTATCTCGGCCGAACGCTCGATCGCCGCAAGCGGCGCCACGTCGATGAATCCCGCACCCTCATAGGCGGCGGCAAGTGCGTGGTGGATGTCGGTGGCGTTCGTCTTCTTTTTCAGGAGATCGGCAAAGAGCGGCACCGCGCCCAGCATGCCTTGCGCATAATTGCCGACTGCCGGCTGGAAGACGGGATCGCGGGCAAGCCCGGCATAGAGCGTCATTTCCGGCAGATGCTTGTGGTCGAAGGTGAGGCCATAGGGCAGATAGGGGACGGCCGAGGCGCCCGCCTTCTGGTAATCCTCGATCATCTTCCGGCCGCCGCCGGAATAGCCCGATACGGCATTGTAGGTGACGGGATAATCGGCCGCCATGATGCCGGCATCGACCAGAGGCTTGACCAGTGCGATCAGTCCCTGCGGGTAACAACCGGGATTGGCGACGCGGGCGGAACTCGCGATCTTCGCTGCCTGGGCCTTGCTCAATTCGGGAAAACCATAGGCCCAAGCCGGCGAAGTCCGGAAGGCTGTCGAGGCGTCGATCACCCGGGTCTTCGATTTCGCATCGATCAGGGCAACCGCTTCCTTGGCCGCATCGTCGGGCAGGCAGAGGATCACCACGTCGACAGTGTTGAGCAGTTCGCGGCGGGCGGCAGGGTCCTTGCGCTTGTCCGGATCGATGCTGACGAGCTGTATATCCGTCCGGCGCTTCAGCCGGTCGCGGATCTGCAGGCCGGTGGTGCCGGCCTCGCCGTCGATGAAAATTCTGGTCATGGGACCGGTCTCATACAGCGAGGCGGCAAGTGGTGCAACACCGGCGGATGAATTCGTGCTATGCGGATTGCTCTAACCCATTGTTGCGGAGTCATGTCGATGTTCAGCAAGGATTTCGTCCAGGGCCTTGAAAGCGTGACCGTCAATATGGCGCAGGACAAGCAACTGGCTTATCACAAGAAGCATATCCAGGTTCTGTGGAACCATATCGAGCGGCTGGAAGAGCTGATCTCCATACAAGGCGGTCAGGTCACCATCAAATGTGGCGATGCCTCCGTCGTCCTGAAAAAGGATGGCACAATAATGATCAAGGGCAAAAATATCAGCGTCGAAGGCTATGGCCGCATCGATATCAAGAGCGGCGGGGACTTGGTTATGAAGGGCGCCAAGATTTTGCAGAACTGACGTTCAGGCCGAGAAAGATAAAAGTAAGACAACCGCAAGATTCATGCCCAGTTCAACCGGGGCAGCTCAGAAAGCCCGCAAGTTCCTGATCTGCAGCCCTGCGGCTCCCCTGTTCCCCGCCATGGAAACGTCATGCGCGGCGCTTGCAATTGCCATGGGTTGCCGGGACAAGCCCGGCAATGACAATGGAAAGGAATGGCGATCCGGTCAGATGGCCGACGGGCTTGTCAGCGGCGTTTCAGGCTCATGTAAAATATGTGGCGTAGAGGTATACGAGAATGGCGGCGGCAAAAAGCCAGCCGAGCACCCGGGCGATGCGGCGACCGAGAATCTCGATTCTATCCTCCGGCGGCGCTGGCGGCGGCGACGAAAAGAGTTTCTCCGCCTCATTCTCCATGCGCTCGAGGGCGCGGCGCGCCTCATCTTCGCGGCTCATTGGGCTTGCCTTTCGATCGCCTCGATATCGGGATCGGAGAGGCCGAAAT
The DNA here is from genome assembly GCA_031370155.1 of Hyphomicrobiales bacterium. Taxonomy (GTDB): domain Bacteria; phylum Pseudomonadota; class Alphaproteobacteria; order Rhizobiales; family Aestuariivirgaceae; genus Aestuariivirga. The sequence goes on from JANMQB010000497.1 coordinate 2,859, forward strand.
GATGGCCGATCTCGTGGACGAGCACATGGGTGACGACGGCGCCCAGCGTCTCCTCGTGTTCGGCCCAATAGTCGAGAATGGGGCGGCGATAGAGAAACACCATGTTGGGCATGCGGCCAGTCTCGGCCACGGCCTGGTCATGGGCAAGGCCGATGCCCTGGAACAGCCCCATGATGTCGAAGGGGCTGTCGGCCCGCATGTTGTCGAGCACCTCGTCGGTGGCGAAGTCCTCGATGCGAAAGACGATGTCGCCGCACAGCGCCCGGAAATGGGCGGGCAGACGCTCAAAGGCGGCAGCCGCCAGGCGTTCGATATCGGCAAGGGAAGGTGCCGCGAGACCGGACAGGCCGCGGACCGTCATCTTCGCGGCTTACTCGCAGAAAATGAGGCAGCCGCCGGGCTTATCCGTCATGGCCTGAACCGTGGTGATGCCGGCCATGCCGCCGGTGACCAGGGTCAGGAGAATCAGGCCTAAAAGAACGCGGCGCAGGAACTTGGCATCGGCTTGTACTGTGTGACCCACCCGGAAACTCCCGTCAAATTGCGGCAAAACAATCAATCTGTGATTCACCCTAATCGGGCGACGGTGAAGTAAAGCTTAATGCTTCGTTCAGCAACCGTTAATTGCGTAAATAATTAATGAAATTTGCGCACATCGACGAAATGCCCGGCCAAGGCCGCCGCTGCCGCCATTTGCGGTGAGACCAGATGGGTGCGGCCCTTATAGCCCTGACGGCCCTCGAAATTGCGGTTCGAGGTCGAGGCGCAGCGCTGGCCGGGCTTCAATTGGTCGGGGTTCATGCCGAGGCACATGGAACAGCCGGGTTCCCGCCATTCGAAGCCCGCCGCCTTGAAAATCCTGTCGAGGCCTTCGGCCTCGGCCTGGGCCTTCACCCGTCCCGAGCCCGGAACGATCATGGCATAGGCCAGGTTGCCGGCGATCTTCTTGCCCTCGACGATCTTCGCCACGTTGCGCAGGTCCTCGATGCGGCCATTGGTGCAGGAGCCGATCCACACCACATCGAGCCCGATGTCGGTGATCCTGGTGCCGGGCTTGAGGCCCATGTAGTCGAGCGCCCGCCACTTGGACCGGCGCCTGCCTTCGTCGGCGATGTCATCGGGATTGGGAACAGCGCCCTCGACGGACACCACGTCCTCGGGGCTGGTGCCCCAGGAGACGATGGGCGGTAGATTGCCGGCGTCAAGCCTGACGACGCGGTCGAAATGGGCGCCTGCATCCGTGTGCAGACTATCCCAGTAGCGCCGCGCCTCATCCCATGCGTCGCCTTTCGGGGCCATGGGGCGGCCCTTCAGATAGTCGTAAGACTTGTCATCGGGGGCAATCATGCCGGCCCGGGCGCCGCCTTCGATCGACATGTTGCACACCGTCATGCGGCCTTCCATGGAAAGGCCGCGAATCGCCTCGCCGGCATATTCGACGACCGAGCCGGTGCCGCCCGCCGTGCCGATCTGGCCGATGATGGCGAGGATGATGTCCTTGGCGGTGGCGAAGGGGGCGAGCCTGCCGTCCACCTCGACCTTCATGTTCCTGGCTTTCTTCTGGATCAGCGTTTGGGTGGCCAGCACATGCTCGACTTCCGAGGTACCGATGCCGTGGGCCAGCGCCCCGAAGGCGCCATGGGTCGAGGTGTGGCTGTCGCCGCACACGATGGTAGTGCCGGGCAGCGTGAAGCCCTGTTCTGGCCCTACCACATGGACGATGCCCTGGCGCCTGTCGCGCTCGTTGAAATACAGAATGCCGAATTCCCTGGCGTTCTCGGCAAGCGTCTCGACCTGGGTGCGGCTTTCCGGCTCGGCGATGCCGTGGCTCCGGTCGGTGGTCGGCACATTGTGATCGACGACGGCGAGGGTGCGCTCCGGATGGCGCACCTTGCGGCCCGCCAGGCGCAAGCCCTCGAAGGCCTGGGGGCTCGTCACTTCATGCACCAGATGCCGGTCGACATAGAGGAGGCAAGTGCCGTCGGGGGCCTCATGCACCAGATGATCGTCCCAGATCTTGTCGTAAAGGGTGCGCGGGGCGGGCATGTCCGATGTCCAATGCGGGGTTTGACGGGTATTTAGCGATTGCCGAGCCCGAGTCAAAGCCCAATCAAGTATGTGAGAATTAACGAGCCTTGGCCGCCCCGATGGAATAGGAAAGCGGCAGGCGCGGAAAGCCTTCCGGCAGCACCCACATGCGGCGCTTGCCTTCTTTCGGCACCAAGACCGGCGCGAACCGCCAGGGAAGCTCCTCGTGTTCGCGCAGGTAATCGAGTGTCAGCCCCGCGCCGATCACGGCATTGATCACGTCGCTCAGGGGATGCAGCCATTCATGGGTCACCGCATGGGCGATCTTCGCCGTGTCGCCCGTATAGGTCGTCTCCTCGCTCATGGTGAGGGGCCTGTCGATCGGTGTTCGCCAATCATAGGCGGGGCGCAGTCCCGGATCCTTCTCATCCAGCGTCATGAGTGACGGATGGCCTTCCAGCAAATATAGCGTGCCGCCGGGTTTCAGCAGCGAGGCGACGACTTTCGCCCAGCGGACGATATCCGGCAGCCAGCCGATGGTGCCCCAGGTGGCATAGACCATGTCGAAGTGGCCCTCGATCAATTCGCGGGCATCATAAACATTGCCTTCGATGAAACTTGCATCGAGGCCCGTCTGTTTCTGCAGGCCGCGCGCCGCCGCGATGGCGACAGGCGAGAAATCGAGCCCAACGCAGCTCGCACCACGGCGCGCCAGGCACAGCGTGTCGATGCCGAAATGGCATTGCAGGTGAACGATGCGTTTGCCCGCCACGTCGCCCACTTCGCGGTCCTCGATATCGTGCAGATTGTCTTCACCGCGCAGGAAGGCTTGGACGCGATAGCCGCCCGCCTCGTCCTTGAAATGAATGGCGGCGCGGTCGTTCCAGTTCCTGAGGTTCTGCTCGAAGTAGTCCTGCATCGGCCCCTCCCAAAAGCCAACGGGCCGGAGTTACCGGCCCGCCGCGAATTCATCCGTCGCCGGAGGATTATGCGTCGGCGTCCTTGGCCGGCGCCGCGGCAACCAGGCCGAAGGCCTTCTGCTTCTCGGCGATGCGGGCCGACTTGCCGGTGCGGCCGCGCAGATAATAGAGCTTGGCGCGGCGCACCTTGCCGCGGCGCACCACCTTGATCGAGTCGATGAGCGGCGAATAAACCGGGAAGACGCGCTCGACACCCTCGCCATAGGAAATCTTGCGGACGGTGAAGTTCTCGTTGATGCCGCCGCCGGAGCGGGCAATGCACACGCCCTCATAGGCCTGGACGCGGCTGCGGTCGCCTTCGACCACCTTGACGTTGACGATCAACGTGTCGCCGGGTGCGAATTCAGGCACGGCGCGCTTGGCGGCCACGATGGCGACCTGCTCTTTTTCGAGCTGCTCGATGATATTCATGGAAGTCATCCTTTTGGGGTTGCGCGCCTATACCGCCAATACTTAAGAAAATCAAATCTTTCCCGGGG
>JANMQB010000290.1:0-2363 GCA_031370155.1 Hyphomicrobiales bacterium
AGAGAAGGCCGAAGCGGAAGCCGAGCAGCTTTTTGTGGTCGAGGAGCGGGTCATCCGCGGCCGCCCGGCCCGCATCCTGTCCGATGGAACCGTCGAGGCAGAGACCGACGAAGGCTGGATGCGCTTCGAGAATCTCGAGCACCTCGACGAATATCTCGACGCCATGGCGCCGAGCAAGGTTTAATCAGCCCTTGGCGCGCGGCATCAGCTTGTAGGGATGCTTCCAGCCGGGCAGCGCCTTGATGCGGTCGAGCCAGTTCAGCACATGCGGGTAGGGATTGAGCGGCACGGTGAGCTCGTCGCCAAAATAGAGATAACCGCACATGGAGAGATCGGCGATGGTGGCGCGCTTGCCGATCAGGAACGGGTTCTCCGCCAGATGCAGATCGGCGACCTTCAGGGCATTGATGCAGCGGCCGCGCAGGAATTCGGTGACCGGCGTCTCGCCGGTCTTGGCGAACTGCATGAGAAACCGCAGGGTGGCGAGGTAGCTGGTGAACTTGTGATTGTCGAACAGGATCCAGCGCCAGATTTCGCGCCGCTCGCCGTCGCTCTTGGCGCCGAATTTGCGTGTCTGTTCGGCAAGGTAGTCGAGAATGACTCCCGATTGGGTGAGTTTCCGCGCTTCATGCACCAGTACAGGAACCTCTCCCAGTTCATTGATATCACGGCGGTATTCCGGAGTGCGTGTCTCGCCGTTGAAGTAGTCGACGAACACCGGCTCCCATTTGAGATTACACAAGGCCAGCATCAGGGCGGCCTTGTAGGAATTGCCAGATTCGCCAAAACAATAGAGTTTGTAATCGGCCATGGATTGAGTGATTCCCAGTCAGCGGCGCCCCGCCGCTGGAATAGTCCCGCTGGAGCTGCAATTCAATGTCGCAATCGTCGGCGTTGCGGTCTTGCCTCCACGTCCGCGCCATCACCCGCCAATTCGTCGAGAATCGGGCAATGGGGACGGCTGTCGCCCTCGCAGGCGTCGGCGAAATGCCTGAGGGTGCCAACCAAATCGCGCATACGGCGGATCTGCGCTTCCATATTGGCGATGTGTTCGAGCGCCACGCGTTTCACTTCGCGGCTCGGGCGTTTTCTGTCGTTCCACAATTGCAAGAGCTCGCGGATGCGCTCGACCGGAAAGCCGAGTTCGCGGGCGCGCTGGATGAAACGCAGCCGGTGCACGTCGCTCGACTCATAGACGCGATAGCCGCTGTCACGCCGTTTCGGTGATGGGATGAGGCCGATCTCTTCATAATAGCGTATCATCTTGGCCGAGATGCCCGATGCGTCCGCTGCATCGCCGATCTGCATGGATTGCTGTCCTCTTCTCAAGTTCCGCTTGACCTTACCATGATGGGAAGGTCTATATGAAGCGTCATCTGCGCTCCGCAACTGCCCGAGGACATGATGACAGAACACCGCCACGATCAAATGGAACGCGCCCGTCACGCAGCTGGAAGTCCGGCGGCTGCGGGACTGGCCATCGATCCGGTCTGCGGCATGAGCGTCGACCCCCACACCGCCAAGTACAAGGCGGATCATGGTGGCCGCCCCTATTATTTCTGTTCGGCCGGTTGCCGCACCAAGTTCCTCGCCGACCCAAAGAAATATCTCGATTCCGAAGCCGCCAAGGCGGCGGCCGAGCCGGTTCCCGAAGGCACCATCTACACCTGTCCGATGCACCCGGAAATCCGTCAGGTTGGTCCAGGTTCGTGCCCGATCTGCGGCATGGCGCTCGAGCCCCTGCTGGCCGGCGCCGAGACCGGACCCAATCCGGAACTGATCGACATGACGCGGCGGTTCTGGATCGGGCTCGTGGTGTCGCTGCCGATACTGGCGCTGGAAATGGGCGGGCATCTGACCGGCCTGATGATGGTGCTGGGTAAACAGAATTCCAACTGGCTGCAGCTGGCGCTGGCAACGCCGGTCGTTCTTTGGGCGGGCTGGCCGTTTTTCGTGCGCGGCTGGCAGTCGCTTGTAACTCGCAATCTCAACATGTTCACGCTGATCGCCATGGGCACCGGAGTGGCCTGGGTCTACAGCGTCATCGCCACCGCTCTGCCGCGGATTTTCCCCGCCGCCTTCCGCGAGGCGGACGGTTCCGTCGCCGTCTATTTCGAGGCGGCCGCGGTTATCACCGTTCTGGTGCTGCTCGGCCAGGTTCTGGAATTGCGGGCCCGCGAGCAAACCTCCGGAGCCATCCGCGCCCTGCTCGATCTGGCGCCGAAGTCGGCGCGGCGGCTCAAGCCTGATGGCACCGATGAGGAGATCGCCCTCGATGTCATTGGCGTCGGCGATCAATTGCGGGTGAGGCCCGGCGAAAAAGTCCCCGTCGATGGCGTGGTCGTCGAGGGCCGGGTGTCGAT
>JANMQB010000561.1:0-3631 GCA_031370155.1 Hyphomicrobiales bacterium
GAGAGGAGGGCCGCGGAGGAAGCCGCCGCCCTGCTCGCTGCCATCGTCGCTGCCTCCCAGGACGCGATCATCAGCAAGGATCTCAACGGCATCGTGACGCACTGGAATCGCAGCGCCGAGCGTCTGCTGGGCTACAGCGCCGAGGAAATGATCGGCCAGCCGATCTCCCGCATCATTCCGCCCGACAGCACCGGCGAGGAGCTCAGGATACTGAGCGCCATCCGGAGCGGCGAATTTATTGCCCCTTATGAGTCGATCTTGCTGCGCAAGGACGGCAGCAAGCTCGATGTTTCGCTCACCGTGTCGCCGATCCGCAACGCCGCCGGCGATGTTACCGGAGGCTCGACCATCGTGCGCGACATCACCGAGCGCCGGCGCCACAGCGAAATGCTGCGGCAGAATGAAGAGCGCTTGCGCCTGGCGCTCAGGAGTGCCCGCGCCGGCGCCTGGGACTATGACGCGTTGCGCAAGAAATTCCACTGGTCGCCGGAAATGTTTATCCTCTACGGGCTCGATGCGGCAAATGGCGTGCCTCGCCGCGAGCATCTCATCGCGCAGATCGAACCATCGCATCGACACCGCGTCCGCGCCGAGTTGGTGAAGGCGCTCGCGGAAGGAGGTTCATTCACCCTCGAATTTCCGATCGTCAGGCCGGACGGTTCGGAAATCTGGACCGCCGTCGTGGGCGATGTCATCAAGGATGCGGCGGGACGTACGGTCAGCGCGCGCGGCATCGATCAGGACATTACCGAGCGCAAGAACTGGGACAAGCACCAAGCCATGCTGCTGCGCGAACTGTCGCACCGCGTCAAGAACACCTTGGCCGTAATCCAGGCGATGACGCGCCAGACACTGCGAGCCAGCAGCGATCCAAAATCCTTCGCCGAAGCCTTCGAAGGGCGCATCCGCAGCCTCGCCTCCTCCCACAATCTCCTGACGGAGGCCGATTGGAGCGGCGCCAAGCTCGCCGACGTGATCCGCAACCAGTTGGGCGCTATGGTGGACGACGTGGCGAACCGTTTGGCGCTGCGCGGGCCCGATGTGGTGCTTCCGGCCGAAACCGCGACGCAATTGGGATTGGTGTTGCATGAACTCGGCACCAATGCGGTAAAATATGGCGCCTTGTCGACGCCCGCGGGCAAGATTGCCATCGTATGGACGGCGTCGCGGGGCAAACTCTGTCTTACCTGGCGGGAACGCGGAGGCCCGCGCATTGATACGCCTCCCACTCACGAGGGTTTCGGCACGGCGCTTATCGTTTCAAGCGCCGGCAAGGTCACACGCCGCTTCGACCCGGCGGGATTGACATGCCGGCTCGAACTTGCCCTTTGAGGGAAAGTGATGCTATTTCGCTCCGATGGGAGCGACAATACTTGGCGGCTCGCGAATCCTGGTGGTGGAGGATGAAGCCTTGATCGCCATGGAGCTGGCGCAGATGATCGAGGCGGCAGGCGGTATCGTTGCTGCCTCCGTCCGGTCCTAGCACGAAGCCCTCAACTTCGTCGAACATGCGGACTTCCACGCGGCTGTGCTCGATGTTCGCCTTCCCGACGGCACCGCCTTCGACGTGGCTTCAAGGCTGGCGGCCAAGGGAATCCCCTTCCTGTTCTGCACTGCGGATAGCGAAGACCGCACCCAGTTCTCCGAATGGCCGAACGTGCCGGTCATCGCAAAACCGCACAGGCCCGAAGCGATCATCAACGCGCTATACCAGCTGCTGCAGGGTCGAAGCTGAGGCCTGCTAAAGCGGACTCGTCCCACCACCGGAGGGAACCTTTCACCATCCCATGCGTTGGGTCAAACGATGCCATGCATCACGAAACAACGTGTCGGAGGACCCCGCGATGAGCATGATCGATCCCAAAGGCACACAGCCTGAAGCGCTTGCGAAGTTTGCCAAGGTTGCGCGCAAGAAAGGCGAACCGGACAGGAGCGGACTCAAGGCCGACACCGAGACAGCAGCCATCCCGACCGACCCCACACTCAAACAGGACGCTGCCACGAAAGTGTTGCAAGAGGGCGTCACGGGTCACGACCATGGTGCGAAAGAGGCCATAGACCGGCTTCCCGACCGTACCGCAAAAAAATAGGCGCCCAGGGTGCTTCAAGCATAGTGTGCCGGCAGTTCCACGCCAGATGGCCTTCGACGGCTTCAACGTGCCGACATAGTGGTGGTGGGAACCGGAATTTCCGGGGCACTTGTGGCCGATGCGCTACTGAACGTTGGGTTTTCGTTGCTAGCGGTAGACCGGCGCAAACCGATACGCGCGCGCGCCGGATCCAGTACCACCAACCACAGAGGAGACCCACGATGACACCTGACACCATGAACGTAACCAATGGCCACTCGCCATCATCCGGCAAAATCAAGCCTGCCCGCGGTCGCAAGCCGGCGAAGCGGAAAGCCGCCTCAGTCGCGCGCCCTGCGGCGAGAGGCGCTGCGAAACGGCGGGCGAACGGTGGTCATGCTGCCGCAAGTTACGGCAATACGGCATCACGGCTCATGTCGCGCGGCAAACGGGCGCTCGGCGGAACCTATGATTGGGCGGCCGGCGGCGCAGGGCGCGCGCTGCCGCGTGCCGCGCGACACTTGCCGGACCAGCGGACATTGCAGAGCCTCTTCGAGGACCGGCCTATGCTGCTCGGCGCGATCGGACTGGGCCTTGGCGCAATGATCGGGATGATGCTGCCTGGCCGCTTGACGAGCGGTTACTCATCCTCGGCACGGCGCCGGGCAGGCCGCTCGAGCCGCAGGCAATAACTGCATGCGCCGGGAGCGGGTTAGCTCCGGCTGCCGGCGCAACATCTTCTAGGTTTTCCCCCCAGCGACCGTCTGCTCGGTCCGCTCAATGCTACCATTGCTGGACTCACTGAGAAATTCGCCGACCGCTGTCAGCGATTCCAGGTGGCTGCAGAACACCCGGAAGGTGACCAGTACGGGCACGGCGACAACAATGCCGACAATACCCCAGACCCAGGCCCCGAAGGCCAGCGCCAGCAGGATAGCCACGGAATTGAGCTGCAAGCGGCGGCTCAGGACTTGCGGCAACACGAATTGCGTTTCAATTCCGATGCAGACCGCATAGGCGAGCGGCGCCAGCAGCGCATAGCCGAGCGAGTCGAATACCACTATAGAGACGAGTCCCGAAAGGGCCGTGCCGGCGATCGGCCCGATATAGGGAATGAAGTTCAAGACGAAGGCGAGAAGCGCCCAGAGATAGGGCGTGGGCATGCCGAGAAGCTGGAAGGAGACTGCCACGGCAAAACCTAGGCCCGCATTGATAGCGGTGATGGTGAGGAGATAGGTCGAGACCTCGCGCTCGACATCATGGACGATGTACAGCGCGTTTTTCTTGTCGGTGAGGGTGGGCAGAACCCGCACCAGCTTTTCATAGAAGAGATCGCCCGATGCCATCAGAAAGATGGCGATCACCAACGTGCCGGTGAGCTTGACGAAGAAATTGACGGGATAATCCGCGGCCAGTGACAGGAGCGCCGGCAGGGCCGACTGCTTCACCACGACCTCCTGGACGTCTGCGTCATTGGCAGGGGTTGTGGCATCCTGGATATTCTGGGTGAAATTGACGAAGCCGCTGCCGATCTTTTGCATGAAGGTCCGCTGGATTTGGGG
>JANMQB010000563.1:0-5925 GCA_031370155.1 Hyphomicrobiales bacterium
TTATGAACAGGAGCATTCCTCGTCGCTGGCAGGCTTCATCGCCTGGTTTGTAGCTGGGGAAGTTGAAATCAAACGCAACATGGAGCAGGAATCCGGCGAAGTCCGCATCATGACGGTGCATGGCGCCAAGGGTCTCGAGGCTCCCATCGTCATTCTTCCCGACACCGCCGATGCGCCCGATCACAGACAGCAATCCGCGCTGATGATGGTCGAGGTGCGCCATGGCATCGCCAGGCTTCCCTTCTGGCGTCTCGCCAAGAGACCCGAGTCGCCGCAAGTGTCGGATTGGAAGGCCCAGGCAAAAGAGGAACAGGCCGATGAATATCGCCGCCTGCTCTATGTCGCCATGACGCGGGCCCGCGACGAGCTTCTCATCTGCGGCTATCGCGGCGTGAGGGAACCGCCCGATGACTGCTGGTACAACATGATCGCGCCGGCGCTGAAGCCGATGATGCGGGAGATGGCCGCTGCGGACGGCAACATTGCCGGCTGGAGATTGGGCGCCGATCCGCGTCAGGCCGGAGAGGTGCGGCAGCCGCCCGCGGGCGGCAAGGCCTTGCCTGACTGGGTTGGCACACGGCCGGCGCCGCCCGCGGCCGCGGATGCCTGGCAGGCGCCTTCTCGCCTTGGCCGCGAGAGAGCCGGCACAGCCGAATTGCAGCGGCGAGTGAGGCGCGGCATACTGCTGCACAAGCTGCTGCAGCACCTGCCGGACGTCGCACCGGACGCCCGCGAGAATTACGCCCGGCGGGCCATCAGGAGGGAAGGTTTTGATGAAGGCCTGTGGGCGGGACTGCAGGTCGTGCTCGACGCCCCGCAATTTGCCTCCTTTTTTGCCCCCGCCAGCCTCTCCGAGGTACCCGTGGCCGCCCGGATCGAAAGTCTCGGCCGCATCATATCCGGACGTATCGATAGACTGGCGGTGACCGCCGGCGAGGTAACGATCCTTGACTACAAGACCGGCCACAACTGGCCGGAAACGGCGGCGCAAGCCGATCCCGGCCACGTTCTGCAACTGGCGGCCTATCGCGAGGCGGTCCGCCAAGTCTATCCGGGACGTAAGGTCCGGGCCGCGCTTCTGTGGACGGCGGCTCCGAAACTCGTTGAAATTCCCGGTCCCATGCTCGACCGGGCGCTGGCTCCGGCCTGAGCCATCACAAGGCCGTGCGCCGCCCTTGACCGGGCCTCGGCCCACCCCTACCTTTCACGCTAACTCCCATCGCGATTCCCCCAGCCAAGAGGCATTCATGACCACCCACATGGTTTCCGACGCGTCCTTCGAGACGGACGTGCTCAAGTCCGATGGTCCTGTGGTGGTCGATTTCTGGGCCGAATGGTGCGGTCCCTGCAAGATGATCGGTCCGGCGCTCGAAGAGATTGCGACGGCGCTCGGCCCCAAGGCGAAGATCGTCAAGATGAACATCGACGACAATCCGAACACGCCGTCGAAATATGGCGTACGCGGCATTCCGACTCTGATGGTGTTCAAGGGCGGTCAGGTCGCGGCCACCAAGGTCGGCGCCGCGCCCAAGAACCAGTTGCAGTCCTGGATCGAGCAGTCGATCTAGCGCCGCGCCGTGCCGGAGACCTTGCTCATCTGCTGGCCCTGATGTGCGGCAAGCACCTGGCCGGCCAGATATAGCGAACCACATATGAGAATTCTGGGCGCCGGCGTCGTCAGCGACGCCTGCCTCAGCGCATCTGCCAGCGAGGCCGCAGTCTCGGCGGCAAGACCCGTGCAGCGCGCGGTCTCAGCCAACGCCTCGGCGGCGACGGCATTTTCCTCATCAGGAATGGTGAGAGTCACGGCGCGATGGGCGATGCCGGCGAAGGCGCCGATGAAGCTTGAGACGTCCTTGGTGTTGAGCATGCCCCAGATAAGGACGAGCGGCCGCGAATGGCGGTCGTTGAGGTCGGAACAGGCCTGCGCCAGTGCGCGGCCCGCCGACGGATTGTGTCCGCCGTCGAGCCACAGCTCGGCATCGGCCGGCACCAGGGTCCACAAGGCGCCGGGGCCCAACCTCTGCATGCGGGCGGGCCAGATGACGGACTTCAGGCCTTCGGCGATGTGATGGTCGCCGATCCGTTCGTCTCCGAGTGCGCGGACTGCGGCAATGGCATTGCCGGCATTGTCGACCTGGTGGCGGCCCTGCAGACTCGGCAATGGCAGATCGAGCAGACCGCCTTCATCCTGATAAACCAGCCGTCCATGCTGCTCGAAACTCTGCCAATCCTGATTGGCGATCCATAGGGGCGCGCCGGCGCGCGCGGCCACTCTTTCGATTTCAGCGCGTGCTTCGTCGGGCTGCACGGCGATGATCGCCGGCACCTTACGCTTGAGGATTCCGGCTTTCTCATGGGCGATCAGGGTCAGCGTAACGCCGAGATATTGCTGGTGATCGTAATCGATCGTCGTGATGATCGAGAGATTTGGACGGTCGACGACATTGGTGGCGTCGAGCCTGCCTCCCAAGCCCACTTCGAGAATGAGATAATCGGCCGGCGTGCGGCTGAAGGCGAGGAAGGCGGCTGCCGTGGTGATCTCGAAGAATGTGATGGGCTCTCCGGCATTGGCAGCCTCGCATTCTTCCAGGAGTGCACTGAGTGCCGGTTCCGAAATGAGTTCACCCGCCACCCTGATGCGCTCGTGGAATCTGACGAGATGCGGCGAGGTATAGCAGTGGACCCGCAAGCCCGCCGCTTCCAGCATGGCGCGCAGATAGGCGGCCGTCGATCCCTTGCCGTTGGTGCCCGCGACGTGGACGACCGGCGGCAGTTGCGCCTGCGGATTGCCGAGCCGTTCGAGAATGCGCCACATCCGGTCGAGCTTCAGGTCGATGATCTTGGGGTGCAGCGTCAGAAGCCGCGTCAGAATGGCGTCGCTGAGGGCCAAGACATCGTGCCTCAAGTTTCGCCCACGGGCACGAGGGCGCCGCCGTTGCCGTTTACTTTCCGCGGCAGCTCTGGGGCCTTCATCAGGATGCGGGCGATCCGGCTTACCGTTTCGCGCATCTGGTGGCGGTGAACCACCATGTCGACCATGCCGTGTTCCTGCAGGTATTCGGCGCGCTGGAAGCCCTCCGGCAATTTCTCGCGGATCGTCTGCTCGATCACCCTCTGGCCGGCAAAGCCGATCAGCGCGCCCGGCTCGGCGATATGAATGTCGCCGAGCATGCCGTAAGAGGCGGTGACGCCGCCGGTCGTCGGATGGGTCAGCACGGCAATATAGGGAATCTTCGCGGCGCGCAGTTCCTGCACCGCCACCGTGGTGCGCGGCAACTGCATGAGCGACAGAATGCCTTCCTGCATGCGCGCGCCGCCCGAGGAGATGAACAGCACGAAGGGCGACTTCCGCTGCACCGCCGTGCGCATGGCGGTGATCACCGCCTCCCCCGCCGCCGTGCCGAGGGACCCGCCCATGAAGGCGAAGTCCTGCACCGCCATCACGATGGGCAGTCCATCCAGCGTACCGGTGCCGGCGAGGATCGCGTCGTCGGCGCCGGTTTTCTGCCGCGCCTCCTTGAGCCGGTCGGCATAGCGGCGCTCGTCGCGGAACTTGAGGGGATCGGCCGCCACCTGCGGCATGGCGATCTTCTCGAAAACTTCGCCGTCGAACATGGATTTGAGCCGCGCCTCCGGCGCCATGCGCATGTGGTAGCCGGAACCGGGAATGACGAACAGGCTCGCCTCCAGATCCTTGTAGAACACCATCTGGCCCGAATCCGGATCCTTGATCCACATGTTCTCCGGCACCTCGCGCTTGACGCCGAGGATGGAGCGGATTTTGGGGCGGACGAAGTTCTTGATCCAGTTCAAGCGCCTAGCTCCTGACGCCGCGGGCTATATCGCTGACCAGCGCATGCACGGCCTTGACCGTCTTTGACGTGGGCTTTCCGGCTTTTGTGAGACTGTCCATGACCGCACTGACCAGCGCCGAGCCGACCACGATGCCATCGGCGTCCTTGGCAATGGCGCGAGCCTGGGCCGCCGTCTTGACGCCGAATCCGACGGCGATAGGGAGTGCCGTATGCTTGCGCAGTCTGCGAACATTGGACCGGACACTCTTGAGATCGGGCGCCTTGGTGCCGGTGATACCGAGCACCGAGACATAATAGACGAAGCCCGAGGTGTTCCTGAAGACCGTTGGAGCGCGCTTGTCGTCGGTCGTCGGCGTGGCCAGCCGGATGAAATTGAGCCCCGCCTTGATCGCCGGGACGCACAGCTCGCCGTCCTCCTCCGGCGGCAGATCGACGACGATCAAACCGTCGGCGCCCGCTCCCTTGGCATCCTTGAGGAACCTGTCGACGCCATAGACATAGATCGGATTGTAATAACCCATGAGCACGACCGGCGTTTCGTCATCTCCCTTGCGAAACTCGCGCACCAGCTTCAGCGTCTTCCTCATGTTCTGACCGGCGGCGAGCGCGCGCAAGCCTGCTGCCTGAATGGCGGGGCCATCGGCCATCGGATCGGTGAAGGGCATGCCGAATTCGATGATGTCGGCGCCCGCCTTGGGCAGGCCCTTGATGATATTGAGCGAAGTTTCGTAGTTGGGATCGCCCGCCGTCACGAAGGTGACAAGCGCGGCGCGGCCTTCTCTCTTCAGGTCGGCGAAGCGGCGGTCGATGCGGGTGGTCAATTCAAATGCTCCTGGCCGGTCACGACCATTTCAAGGGGCGGCTTGCCCTTTGATCCCAGACACGAACAATCTCGATGGTATTCGAACTCACCCGGTAGATAAATGAGAATGGTGTTCGCGCAATGGCATATTCTCGCTTGCCTTTGTCCTCCAGCGGATGCCCAATATATGGATGCTGGCGTAACGCTGCCTTGGCACGGAGATAACTCTCCTTGGCTCCATCGCGCCCTGCCGGGAAAACTTCGTCATAGTATTCCAAAAACCAGTCTATATCCCGCAAACTACTACGCAGAAAAACAATCTTCATGTATCGGCTTTGGTTGGAAAAATATCGGGCTCAGGCATGGGGAGTTCATTTTCAGTGCCCCAGGAATTGACCCAGGCATCCACTGCTTCTTCCGATACGAAAACGCCCTTGTCCGCTTCGGCAAAAGCTTCACGAATGCATTCGCGTTTGTAAGCCTTGGCGTCGAGATAGTCTTCGATGGCCTTCTGGGCGATGTAGGCCGAAGACCTGTCCTCGCGAGCCGCTTCCCTTTCGAGCTTCGCTTTGAGCTTGGGATCGATGCGCAAGCTAAACGGGACTGTCGCCATGTAATTCTCCACTATTTGTATGCAGTGTAGTACAATGCATACAAATAGTCAACTCTACAGCTTGACCCCCAGGATATCCGCCACCGTGAAGATGTCCTTGTCGCCGCGGCCGCACATGTTCATGACCATCAGATGGTCCTTGGGCTTCCGCGGCGCGAGCTTGATGACATGGGCGAGCGCGTGAGCAGGCTCAAGCGCAGGGATGATGCCTTCGAGCCTGCAGCAGAGCTGGAAGGCCTCGAGTGCTTCCCGGTCGGTGGCGGAGACATAATTCACCCGCTTCATGTCGTGCAGCCAGGCGTGTTCGGGGCCGATGCCGGGATAGTCGAGGCCCGCCGAAATCGAATGGGCCTCGGTGATCTGGCCGTCGTCATCCATGAGCAGATAGGTGCGGTTGCCATGCAGCACGCCGGGCCTGCCGCCGGTGATCGAGGCCGCGTGCTTCTTGGTGCGAAGCCCGAGGCCGGCGGCCTCGACGCCATAGATCTCCACATCCTTGTCGTCGAGGATGGGATGAAAGAGACCCATGGCGTTGGAGCCGCCGCCGATGGCGGCAACCAGCGAATCCGGCAGCCGGCCTTCGCGCTTGAGCATCTGCGACTTGGTTTCGACTCCGATCACCGACTGGAAGTCGCGCACCATCTCCGGGTAGGGATGGGGACCGGCCACCGTACCGATGCAGTAGAAAGTAT
>JANMQB010000298.1:0-2576 GCA_031370155.1 Hyphomicrobiales bacterium
GGCACAACCGCCGGCAGCTTGCCTATTTGCTGGAGGTCGGGCCTCACCTCATCTGTGATATCGGCTTGACCATTTGGGAAGCAGAATGTGAGGCAAGCAAGGCGTTCTGGCGTTCCTAGCGGCATCAGTGGCCTTGGCAACCCTTTTCGTATTTCTCCAGAAACGCTTCGACCTCCATCGTCCGCATGTCGGCGGCCGCCGAGGCTAACCGGTCGTGGCCCCAATCCCACCAGGCGAGCGCGATGATCCGTTCACTGAGTTTCGGCTGGAAGCGCCACTTGAGGAATTTCGCCGGAATCCCGGCAACGATGGCGTAGGGCGCCACATCCTCGGTCGCCACCGCGCCCGCCGCGACGACCGCGCCGTGGCCGATTTTGATCCCCGGCATGACGATGGCGCCATGGCCGATCCACACATCGTGGCCGGTCGTGACGGTTTTGGCCCGGCGGCGCTCGCGGAAATCCTGGTCGAGCTTGGCGCCGAGGAAATATTCATTGGGCCGATAGGTGATCTTGTGCTGGCTCACCCGCCCGATCGGATGTTCCAGCGCGTTGATGCGGGCATCGGACGCAATGGCGCAGAACTTGCCGATCCGGGCATAGATGACTTCGCAGTGCCGCTCGACATAGGAGTAATCGCCGAGCTCCGAATCCCAGAATTGCACCCGCTCCTTGATCTCGGTGAAACGGCCGAGCTTCGCGTTGCGCAAGCTCGCCGAGCCGTGCACCACGGGCTCGCCGTCGCGGGTGGCGGAGGGAGAATGGCGCCGGGGCGGGGTCATGGGCCGAGCCTAATGCAAAAGCCGCTCCCGATGGAGCGGCTTTACCAACGCAGTACGAATTTGTCGCTCAGGCGGCCTTCTGGGCCTCGACCCGCTTGGCAATCGAACGCTTGAGCTTCAGCGCCTTGGCCGATAGTTCCTCGTTGTCCGCCTTCATCAGGAAGGCATCGAGACCGCCCCGGTGTTCGACCGACTTCAGCGCAATGGCGCTGATCCGGAAGCGGTAGGTTTGGCCCATTGCGTCGCTGATCAGGCTGACATTGCACAGGTTCGGCAGGAACCGGGTCTTGGTCTTGTTGTTGGCATGGCTGACCTTGTTGCCAACCTGCGCGTCTTTTCCCGTCAACTCACAACGGCGAGCCATGTGACCACTCCACTTGAAATGATAAGGGCCGGAAACCATGGGGCCCGGCTCAGTTGCGGGCTTCTATAGTCGCGGGCGCCGCTGCGGTCAAGCCGCGCGACCGGGCTTTCTGGCCCGGCGGAATTTCCGAGCCGTGTCCGGATTTGGAACAGTCCGGTTAACGGGCGCTGTGGAAAATCGATCGATTTGCGCCGGTCCGGCGTCAATTCTTGTGGCTGCCGAAGTCTCGCCCACAAGATGTTGCGGAGACAGAACCCGAACATCGGCGGTTCGCCGATTCGACCCCGATCCGTTCACGAACCAGAACGCTTTCCTAACGGGATTGCTTAACTGCCATCGACCCCGCTCATCTTTTGTTAAGGGTGCCGGCGAGGAGTTAACGGGCAATGGCGTCGATTGGCGGTCTTCGTCAAAGATTGCCGCCAGACCGCCTGGGGGATGCCGGCTGGAGGGGTCGATCGGATGAGCGTCGTCCAGGTTTCCTATTTCTCGGACGTATTGTGCATTTGGGCATATGCCACGCAGGCTCGTATCGATGCGGTCAAGGAGAAATTCGGCGGCACGGTGCGATTGGACTACCGGTTCTGTTCGGTCTTTGGCGATACGGCCCGCAAGATCGCTTCGACTTGGCGAGACAAGGGCGAATATGCCGGGTTCAATTCACATTTGCGGGAAGTGGCGCAAAAGTTCCCGCATATCGAGGTGCATCCGGAAATCTGGCTGAAGACGCGCCCGCCTACGTCGGCAAGTGCGCACTTGTTTGTGACAGCGGTGCGGCATTGGCAGCAAGAACAAGGAAGAGAAGGCCAAAGCGGACCGGCGACGTCAATCTTCGATAAGGTAATGTGGGCATTCCGCTGCGGGTTTTTCCGGGATTGCCGCGACATCTCGCGTTGGGATGTTCAATGCGAACTAGCTGAAGCTCTCGGCGTCGATATAAACGCTATTGAAAAAAGCATTCGCGACGGAACCGCGTTTGCCAGATTGGCTGCGGACTACCAAGACGCCGACAAGATGCGCATCGAAGGCAGTCCAAGCTTCGTATTGAATGAGGGACGCCAGAAGCTTTACGGGAATGTTGGCTTCCTAATCATCGAAGCAAACATTCAAGAATTGTTGCGGGCGCCTGGTGGCGACGAAGCCAGCTGGTGCTGATCACGAGGCCGGCTTTGGATTAGATCGTCCGCTTTCGCGGACAACGACGGCCAGAACAACGTCAACGCATCGGCACGGAGACTTTGCGGTTTTCGCCGAGGTTGGGTTTCTCTCCAGTCAGGCGCGCCTTGGCGAATTCGAAAGCCACAACCGCAGTGCTCGACGGCCCGTCCCATAGTTCGGCCGTGATCGGATCTACGCGAAGTAAGCGCGCATTTGGATCGTCGGGCCCGCCCGGCAACCAGATGTCGTCAGTCTTCTTCCAGATTTCTTTCG
>JANMQB010000587.1:0-4714 GCA_031370155.1 Hyphomicrobiales bacterium
ACACCATGATCATGGTCATCAGCTTGCTCATGCTGGCGGGCGGCACCGGCACGTCAGGATTCTTCTCGAAGAAAACATTGCCCGAGCGCGAATCGATCAGGATTGCGTATTGCGCCTTGGTCTCGAAGCCCGGCTCCTGCGCCCGGGCAAGCGACAGGATCGCCGCCATGGCGGCAACAAGGATCGTCAGAACGATGGAGAATCGGGCCATGGCTACCGGGATTTCTTTGCCCGGGAAGCTACCGGCCTTCGCTTGCAAAAGCAACGCGGTGCGCGATCACAGCGCCGCTTGCATGGCCGGGACGGCGATCATATGTGCATCGGGATGGCCATGGCCGACCGCATCCTGCAGCGCCGTCATGGCATCGATTTCACCGGTGATGGGGCCGATGCGGACGCGGTAGACTTCGCCGCCGGGTGCGCTTGCCGCGATCACCTGAACCGGCCAGACGTTGGCAAGGCCGGCACGCGCCGTCTCGGCGTTGGCAGCGTCGCCGAAGGATCCGACCTGGATGTAATAGCTTCCGTTAACCGACGCCGCTGCCTGAGGCACTGCCGTTTGCAGCGCGGATGAGGCCGCCGTCCGGACGATGTTCGGTTGCGCCGCCACGAACAGCATCGGCTCGGTCACGGCAGCGACCATGGTTGCTTCGCTGCGATCGGCGGCGGCGATCATGGCCTTGAGCGGTGTCCCATGTTGCAGCTCGCGGTTCATCGCCGCCAGATGTGTACCCGGATCGTTGAGCGGCGCCGCGCCGATGAATTGCACCCGAACCTTGGTCTTGCCCTTCTCCTTGAAGTCCAGAACCTCGGCCGAACGCTTCGACATGTCGATGATGCGCGGGCCGACGAAGGGGCCGCGATCGTTGACCCGGACGATCACTTCGCGGCCATTGTCGAGATTGGTGACCTTGACATAGCTTGGCAGCGGCAAGGTTGGATGCGCCGCTGTCAGATCGTTCATGTTGAACCACTCGCCGTTCGACGTCATGCGGCGGTGGAAGTCCTCACCATACCAGGAGGCTGGTCCGGTTGCGTCGTAATTCGATTGTTCTCTCGGCTTGAACCATCGTCCGGCCACCTTATAGGGCTTGCCGACCTGGTAGCGGCCGCCGCCGCGTGGCGGCTCGCCTTGGCCCGTATAGTAGGGACTGCCGGTGCCGGCGAACGGATTGAGAGCCCCCTGTTTGGCGTTTTTGGAAGAACAGCCGCTGACCGCCAATCCGGCGATGACCAGCACGAGCGGCAAGATCATGGCGCGACGCATTTTGACACACTCCCCTCGGTGCACGTCGTTTGACGACTGTTTCACCGTTCTGCGGGGGCGAGTGTCGCGCCGGGACAGTAAACACCGTGTTGAGCGGCGTGGTTAACCGCAGGTTACTGTGCGGTATGGTTGCCACTGGGGTAAAATTTTATGGGATTGCGGTCAGCCGCTGGAGGTTGTCGTGGGCCGCGGCGATGTCTTTGGCCGCCGCCTGCTTGTAGAGTTCGATCGCCTTGATGCGATCCTTGGGCGTGCCCCAGCCCATCTCGTGCATACCGCCGAGGTTGTTCAGGCCCCAGCCGTCGCCCTGATTGGCGGCGCGCTCGAAAAGCTTGAACGCTTCGCCGAGATCGCGCGGCACACCTTTGCCATTCAGATAGAGAATGCCGAGATTGTTTTCGGCATCGGCCAGTTTCGCTTCCGCCGCTTTGCGATACCATTCCGCCGCCTGGGCCGGATCGGCGGCAACACCTTCGCCGTTCTGGTGCAAAAGCCCCAGCGCGTTCATCGCCGGCGCATGGCCCTTGGCGGCGGCAGCCTCGTAAAGCTTGATCGCGGTGGGATAATCCTGCTTCAGGCCCTTGGCGCCCTTGCCGACGATACGGGCGAGGCGGAACTGCGCCTCGACATTGCCCTGCAGTGCCGCCTGGCGGTACCACTTGGCCGCCTCGGCGGCATCGGCCGGCGTTTCGCTGCCCGTCTCATAGGCCAGCGCCACGGAAAACTGGGCTTCCTCGTCGCCTACCTTGGCGAGTTTCAGCTTCTTGGCGAAAGGCAATTGATCGAGGCTCTGGGTGAAGCCCGCGCCGCTCATGGCGATCAGGGCGGCGGCAAGAAGAACTGCAAATCGTTTCATCGTGGAACTCCGGCCCCGCCTGCCACCCAAGGTCTGCCAATATTCACGCCGATCCTCAATTTGCCCGCTTGAAATACATCGACTTGCAGATCACGACGAAACAGCCCTTGACCTTCATCACATCGCCGCTGAGCTTCATTACCGATTTGTAGGTATAGCCGTCATCGGCGTTATAGATGGTGCCCACCCACTTGTTGCTGCCATCGGCCTTCATGTTCTGGAGGATGGTGAGGCCGATCACCGGGCGTTTGCGCAGGGCCGGATCGGGATTTTCTTTGTCAAGCTTGGGTCTGCCCTTCTTGTCGAGGGGCTTGGCCAACGCCACGATCTTACCGCACAGATTGAGGCCGCAATCGTCGACCTGGACGGTGACCTTGCCACTGTCCATGACCCAGGTGCC
The DNA here is from genome assembly GCA_031370155.1 of Hyphomicrobiales bacterium. Lineage (GTDB taxonomy): Bacteria > Pseudomonadota > Alphaproteobacteria > Rhizobiales > Aestuariivirgaceae > Aestuariivirga. The sequence goes on from JANMQB010000587.1 coordinate 2,524, forward strand.
GTGCGGACCGGGGCCGGCCAATGCGGTTGCAGAAAGTGGGCTCGTCAGCAAGAGGATCGTCGCAAGTTGTGTCAGCAAGTTCGTATTCCTCATCTCCCGGCCTCCCGATTGGCGATTGCTGCCGGGCCGGAGCCGGGTTATCCTCCCTGCTCAGGCCGTAGGAGCATTATGATGAGCACTGTCGCCTCGCTCAAGACCCCTCCAAACCATGCCGCGGACGAATGGCAATTGCGTGTCGATCTTGCGTCAGCATTTCGGCTGGCCGTGCGCCACGACTGGCACGAATCGGTGGCCAACCACCTGAGCCTGGCCGTCTCGGCCGACGGCCGGAAGTTCCTGATCAATCCGCGCTGGCGGCACTTTTCGCGAATCAGGGCCTCGGACCTGTTACTTCTCGATGCCGATGACAAGACCACCATGGACCGCCCCGATGCGCCTGATCTCACCGCCTGGTCGCTGCATGGCAGGCTGCACGCCGCCCTGCCCCAGGCCCGCTGCATCGTCCATCTGCATCCGCCCTATGTCACGGCCATCGCCTCGCTGGCCGATCCGGACATCCCGCCCATCGACCAGAACACGGCGCGCTTCTACAACCGCCTGGCCTTCGATCTCGACTACGGCGGCATGGCCAACAGCGAAACCGAGGGCGACCGCCTGGCGCGACTCATGGGCAACAAGCAGATCATGTTGCTGGGCAATCATGGCGTGCTCGTCTGTGCCGCCAGCGTGGCCGAGGCCTACGACCTCACCTACTATCTCGAGCGCGCCTGCCGCACTCTGGTGCTGGCGCGGCAGACCGGCCAGCCTCTGCATGTGATGACCCCGGCGGTAGCCGAGAAGACGGCGCAGGAATGGGAAGCCGACCGCCACCAGTTCCATGCCCATTTCGCCGAAATGCGGGCCCTGCTCGACGCCGAGGATCCCTCCTACGCCGAGTGAGTTGCGCGGTCGTCGGCATTGTGCTTTCAGGCTGAAAAGAGGTCAGGCAAACGCCTTGATCGTAGGCCGCCTGGCCTCTCGCGCGGGTGCTTTACCGCCGGCCCCTTGTATTTGGGGCCGAGTTCAGATTCCTAGCCCCTGTACCAACAACGTACGCTTCCGTCCGACAGTATTTCGACGCGAATGACATCGGCCATGTTGCCGAGGGCATACTTCTTGGCGCACTGCGCCCTGGCCCGCGCGCGAATCGCGGCTTTCTGCTCTTGCGTGAGATTTGCGCGGGTATCCTTGTTCTTGGCGGCGGCATCGGCGGAGACCGCCAGCCCGGCTACGAAGCTGGCGGCAATAAGCGGTGCGAACAACTTCTGCATGACATCCTCCAAATTCGATCCAGACCGGATCGGTTAGCGATGAATTAATCATCGTTTAATTTATATAGCTTGCAATTGAACACTGGTCAATATAATTTTGTCACAGCTTAGAATAAATTTGCAGAGGTATATTTTGGCAAGGCGGTCGGATCATACCCGTGAACAGCTTCACGAAATGGCTCTGGTGGCGGCACGGAAGATTGTCGCAAAGGAAGGTCTGCGCGGCCTTACCACCCGGCGCATTGCAAACAAGATCGGCTACTCGGCCGGCACTCTGTATCAGCTGTTCGCCGATCTCGACGACCTCATCATGCACTTGAACGGCCGGACTCTGGATGCGCTCTTTGCCGCCTGCGAGGACGTCAGCTTTGCCGCGGGAACGGAGGACGCGCTACACAACCTCGCCAACATCTACATCCGCTTTGTGGGAGACAACCCGAAACTGTGGGCGGCCGTGGTCGAGCATAATCCTCCACAGGGCAAGGAGACTCCCGCATGGTACAGCGAGCGGATCAGATCGCTGCTTGCATTAGCAGAGCGGGCGCTTTCTCCCGCCTACTCACCTGGCGAAACCGAACGGAAAAATCGCGACGCTCACATTTTGTGGGCAGGTCTCTATGGGATAGCGTCTTTGGAGACCGCGCGGAAGTTGCCGTCAAACGTTACTGCCCAAGAATTGGTAAGAACACTGGTGACCACCTACGTTGCGGGTTTGCGTGCGGCCTCGGACGCCAGGAGTGACGGGGAGGCTCGCGCGACTGGGTCCGCGCATGACCGTTGAGAAGCGCGGAGCCTCTTGCTACATGAGGCGCACTCACTCCTGCGGAGGGGTGGCAGAGCGGTCGATTGCGGCGGTCTTGAAAACCGTTGAGGGTGCAAGC
>JANMQB010000592.1:0-1625 GCA_031370155.1 Hyphomicrobiales bacterium
TCCTGCTCGGTGCGGCACTCCTGGCATTGATCTATTCCGGCGTGCCTCTGGGTGGAGTGAACTGACCGGCGCGGCGGTAGCGGTAGAGATAGGTGGGCACGATGCCGGCGATGCCGCGCGGCGCGATGCCGAGGCCTTCCAGGGTGCGCCTTTCGCGCGCCGCCGTCTCGCTCACCACATTGTCGAATTTGAGCGACTCGACCTGATCGGCGGTGAGCAGGGGTTTCGGCAACAGGCCGAGGATCATGCCCTGGATTTTTGCGATGGCCCAGGGCAGCGGCACCAGCAGGCGCTTGCGGCCGACGGTCGCGAGGGTGAACTGCATGAGTTCCTTGAAACTCAAGACCTCCGGCCCGCCGAATTCGTAAGTCTGGCCATTGGCCTCGCCGGCGTCGATGAGACGGGCCACCGCCTCGGCGATGTCGCCCACGAATACCGGCTGGAACTTCGTGGTCCCGCCGCCGATCAAGGGCAGGGCGGGAGCAAAGCGCGCGAGGCTTGCGAATTTGTTGAAGAAGCCGTCTTCCGGCCCGAACACGATCGACGGACGGATGATAATGGCGCCGGGAAACGCGGCGCGGGCGCGGGCCTCGCCTTCGGCCTTGGAACGGGCGTATTGGCTGGCCGAGGCGGCATCGGCCCCGATCGCCGACACCTGAATGAAGAGCCGCACCTTGGCCGTCTTGGCCGCCTTGGCCGAGGCCTCGGCGCCGAAGACATGGACGGCATCGAAGCTCTGGGCCCCGGAGCCGTAAAGGATGCCGGTGAGATTGATCACCGCATAGGCGCCGTCGCAGGCCGCCGCCAGCGAGGCCGGATAGCGCACATTGGCCTGCACCGGCATGATCTGGCCGGGGGTTCCGAGCGGCTGCACATGGCCGGCGAGATCGGGCCTGCGGCAGGCGACCCGCATGCGATAGCCGCGCTTGGCCAGCGCCTGCACGATGTGGCGGCCGAGAAAGCCGGAGCTGCCGATAATGGTGATGAGTTGATCGGAAGTCGGAGCTGTCACGTTGTTGCCGTCTCGCCTGGTTCGGATGGCGCCGCTTTTAGCCGGGGCGTGGTTGCGATGCAAAGACCCTGTGGCGCTAACCTCGGACATAGCTCCGCCCCCATTGGCGGCCGGTCATTCCGGCTGCCGGGGCCCGGCCGCGTCTCTTATCCGGTTCGACACCGCCCTACGCTATTGTTGGAGATGTTTTCTCATGCTACCTATTCGACAGAGGGGTCACTCGCAACCACAGATGGAGACTGAAATGTATAGTACGTCGATCATCGCGATGACTCTCGCCGGACTTCTCTTCCTTATGCCCGGGGCTGCTTCCGCCGGCGGGGGCAATGCTGCCAGCAAGTCTTCGCAGGCTTTTCCTGCCGCGGGACCCGTGACGACGAACTGCGGCGCCTTGGGAAAATACAAGGTCAAGACCGACGACACTGCAGGGAAGTCAACAACCTCGTCGACCTTCGTCGATGTGCCGAATGGGTCAATGACCATTTCCGTGAGCGGTTCCACCAACTCCTGCGTCATCGTGAACTTTTCTTCCAACGCCTATGCCGTAGGTCTGCGTGTAATGTATGTGCGGGCTTTGCTCGACGGCAGCACTGTTGCCAACCCGGGTGAGGTA
>JANMQB010000602.1:0-2192 GCA_031370155.1 Hyphomicrobiales bacterium
CCGGAGTCTTGTTTTCGCGATAGCTGCTTCACTGTTGCTGGGCGCGGGTATCGCCGATGTCGATGCTGCATCAAAGAAGAAGAAAAAATGGGTGGACTTCACACCCCAAGAAAGGGCGCAACTCATGGTAGAAGCGCGCAAGGCATGCCGCAAGAGGTTTGGGGCGACGGTCGGTAGGATCCAGATCGACTATTTCCGCGAAAAGATCTGGTGTTACGAAAACTGAGCGCTTGCCTAATCGACCTCGTCCGACGGTATAGTCCACGTCTCCTTCAGCGCCGCGTCCTTCCACGCCTTGAAGGCGGGTGTCGCCATGACAATGTCCATATAGGCGCGGGTGTCGGGGCGGACCGGCACGGCATAGGTCTCGAAGCGCGTCACCACCGGCGCATACATGGCATCGGCGTTGCAGAATTTTCCGAACAGGAATTTGCCGCCCTTGCCGAAGCGCATCCGGCATTCGCGCCACATGGCTTCGATCCGCGCCACATCGGCCAGCGCCACCTGCGTCATGACCACGGGCCTCTTCGCCCGCCGCAGATTCATCGGGCAGGCATTACGCAGGGCCGCAAAGCCCGCATGCATTTCGCTCGATATCGACCTTGCCATTGCCCGCGCCGCCACCGGCTTGGGCCACCAGTGCTTCTCCGGAAAAACATCGGCGAGATATTCGAGAATGGCGAGCGACTCCCACACCATGATCTTGCCGTGCTGCAGGATCGGCACGCGGCCCGCCTTGCTGTGCGCGGCGATCGCCGCCTTGGTCTCCGGCGTATCGAGCGGGATCACCGTTTCGTCGAACGGAATGCCGGCCATGCTCATCGCCAGCCACGGCCGCATCGACCAGGACGAATAGTTCTTGTTGGCGATGACCAGATGCAACTTGCTCATGTCGCATCCATTTTCTCAACCGGGCCGCCGGACTCTTTCCAGGCCTTCAATCCGCCGATCAAATTCATCACCGGCTTCAGCCCCATGCGCTGCAAAACCTGCGTCGCCAGCATCGAGCGCCAGCCGCTGCCGCAATGGATGATGAAGGTCTTGTCCGCGGCGAAGACGGGCCGGTGATAGGGGCTTTCCGGATCGGCCCAGAATTCCAGCATGCCGCGCGGCGCGTGGAATGAGCCGGGAATCCTGCCCTCCTTCTGCAATTCGCGCGGATCGCGGATATCGACGATCACCACGTCGTCGCGCCCCAGCATGGCGATCGCATCCGCCGCCGCCACCTGGGTGATCTCGGCCTCGGCCATCGCCATCAGCTCCCTGTAGCCAAGGGTTATCTTTTGCGGCATCGGCGGCTCCGGTTTGCCGCAGCTTGCCGCCGCGCCGGGCCCGGCGTCAAGGCCGCGTCACATCGAGCGCGGTAGAAATTTCCAGCTGATCGCCCCGATGATCGCAAGGCCGCCGCCGAGAATCACGAAGACGCTGCCGATCTCGAAATAGGAGAGCGCGAAGACGAAGATGAATGAGGGAACCAGTTCCGAGAAATCGATATAGGTGCGGTAGACCGCCGTCATGCGTTGCCGCTCGTGCGGCCTCACTGCCCGCAGGAACGGAATGCCGCCCACCCCGTCGAGCGCCGAGGCCGCCGCCGAACCGATGAGCAGCATGAAGGCCGCCGTATAGGGCGCATTCTTGCCGGCGATTCCCGCAGCAAAGGACGCCAGAGCCGCCGCCGCGAAGGCGAGCCCGATCACGATTCGCACCCCGTGGCGCCGCGCCAGCCGTCCCGACACATAGGCCGACAACAGCATCGCCTGGCTCGCCGAAATCACCACCCCGCCGAATTGCTTGCCGAGCCCGCCTTCGACGATCAGCAGCGGCCCGTAAATGAAGAAGCTGGTCCAGAAGCACGAGCGCCCGAAGGCGATGAGCCAGGCAAGCCGCAGGCGCGGCTGGGCCGCGAAGCGCCGGACATTGGCCAGCGGATTGAACGGCTGCAGCGTGCCGGACGGCAGCGTGGTGTGGTCCGACAGCCGCAGATACCAGAACAGGCCGAACAGCGCCGCGGCGGCGGCAATCGCCGCGGCCTGCGCGGCGGCAGGCCCATATTGCGAATAGAGCCATATGCCGGTGGCGGGCCCCACCATCCACGAGAAGGTTGAAAGGCTCAAGCGCAACGGCTCGGCCCGCGCCAGCTCGCTGCGCTTGATGTGATCGAGAATATAGAGCGAGAGCGTGATGCTCAGCAA
>JANMQB010000604.1:0-3038 GCA_031370155.1 Hyphomicrobiales bacterium
GCCTAGGCCGCCGCGAAGCGGTCATTGGCATGCCGGGCATCCGCATGGTACCACCGGCCCATGACAAACCCCATCCACATCGTCGGCGCCGGAATGGCGGGGTCGGAAGCGGCCTGGCAGGCGGCGGAAGCGGGCTGCGCGATCGTGCTGCACGAGATGCGGCCGGTCAGAGGCACCGATGTTCACAAGACCGATCGCTTCGCCGAGCTCGTCTGCTCCAATTCCTTCCGCTCCGACGATGCCGAACAGAATGCCGTGGGGCTCCTGCACGAGGAGATGCGCCGCGCCGGTTCGCTGATCATGGCGGTCGCCGACCGCCACAAGGTTCCGGCGGGCGGCGCGCTGGCGGTCGACCGCGACGGGTTTGCGCAGGAAGTGACGGAGACCTTGCTGCGCCATCCGCTGGTGGCGATCGCGCGGGGCGAGATCGCCGGCCTGCCGCCTTTGGACTGGGACAATGTCATTATCGCCACGGGGCCGCTCACCTCGCCCGCCCTGGCCGAAGCGATCCGCGGCCTGACCGGCGAGGCCGATCTTGCCTTCTTCGACGCCATCGCGCCCATCGTGCACCGCGAGTCGATCGACATGGGCAAGGCCTGGTTCCAGTCGCGCTACGACAAGCAGGGGCCGGGCGGCACCGGCAAGGATTATATCAACTGCCCGCTGACCCGCGCCCAATACGACGATTTCATCCGTGCGCTGATCGAGGGCGACAAGGGCGATTTCAAGGAGTGGGAGAAGACCACGCCCTATTTCGACGGCTGCCTGCCGATCGAGGTCATGGCCGAGCGCGGCCTCGAGACCCTGCGTCACGGGCCGATGAAGCCGCGCGGGCTGACCAACGCCCATGCGCCGGACGAGAAAGCCTATGCCGTCGTGCAGCTCCGCCAGGACAATAAATTGGGCACGCTCTCCAACATGGTGGGCTTCCAGACGAAGCTTAAATATGCCGAGCAGGTGCGGGTGTTCCGCGGCATTCCGGGGCTGGAGAATGCCGAGTTCGCGCGGCTCGGCGGACTGCACCGTAACACTTTCCTCAACAGCCCGAAACTTCTCGACGGGCGCCTGCGTCTCAAGGCCGATCCGCGCCTGCGCTTTGCCGGACAGATCACCGGCGTCGAAGGCTATGTCGAGAGCGCCGCCATGGGGCTCCTGGCGGGGCGCATGGCGGCGGCGGAGCGCCGCGGCGAAGTCTTTGTCGCACCACCTCCGACGACAGCGCATGGCGCGCTCATCAATCACATCACCGGCGGCCACATCGCGACCACCGACCAGCGCGGCTCGTCGTTTCAGCCGATGAATGTCAATTTTGGTTTGTTTCCGCCGGTGCAATTGCCGGGCAAGCGGCTCAAACACAGCGAGCGCGCCATCGCCCGCAAGCGTGCCTATACGTCCCGCGCCATCGCCGATTTCGAAGCGTGGCTGGGTGGCGCCGCCGCTATTGCCGCAGAATGACCCACAGCCGCGCCGAGGTGAGCTCCGGCTTCGCGCCGGTCCGGCCATAGACCTGTTCGAGGACGAGAGTGATGTCGGGGCCGGCTTCGTAGACGATGGGCGGCTGCTGACTACCGGCGGCCACGGCACCGGCCTTGGCCTTGGCCAGTACATCCGGTCCCGGTATGAGCCAGCTGCGGCCGGCGATCCTGATGATGAGGATATTGTCGCGGATTCGGGCGTAGGGTTGCGAAGGCTCGGTGTCGCTGGCGTGGGGCACAAAGGCCTGCAGCGGTCCGACCAGGCGCGCCGCACCGGCAAGGTTGTGATCGAGCACGGCGGCGGCACTGATGCTCAGATAATCCGACTGCGCGTAGGGATCGCCGAGACCCAATATTCCGGCAACCGCATAGACAGCGGACCAATCGTCGGTCGAGGTTGCGAAGGGATTTTTTTCAACGCCCTCGAACCACGGCCTGAGCCGCTCCATGCCGCCCGCCTCGCGCAAAGCATAGAGCATGGAATTGCCGGAGCTCTTGTGCTCGTCCTTGATGGCGGGAATGGGTGTGACGATCCTGCCGTCCTTCAGAACGCCATTGGCTTCGAGCAGCGCCTGCAGGCGGCCGAACTGGCTAGTGATGGTCAGCCCATTGGCGCCCATGGGGCCAGCCGAGCCGATGAGCAAAAGGATGGCGAAGCCGCCGAGGATCACGCGCATGTCGGCGGCGTTGCGGCGGAGCGCCAGATAGGCGGCAAGCGCCGCGATCCAGATGGCGACCAGGGCGATGCCGTAGCGCTCCGGCGTCACGCCGTAGTCCGATACGCGACGCCACACGGCGATGGTCAGCAGGATGGCGGGCACGATGCACAGCCAGAACCAGCCGCGCATGAACCAGCGCAACAGCCTGGTGCCGCGTTCGCGCCACGGCCAGGCAATCAGCCAGGCGCCGGTACCGCCGAGCGCGAAGATCATTACCATCAGGCCGAGCTGGCCGTCCGGCAATTGCCATTGCGCCGCGATCTTGACCCCATAGGCATGGAGGATCGCCGCATAGACGAGGATCACCGGCACCAGTACGTAATTGACCAGCACCGAGACGCCGCGCTCCAAGAGCGTGCCCGACTGGCCCTCGATCGACACTTCTTCGTCGAAATCCCTGGGCATCAGCGACAGACCGAACAGCGGCCCCACGAGGCTCGTCGCGGTGATCCAGATATGGGCGTGCATATCGTTGGGAAGCTCGACATCGAACAGGAAATCGAGCGCCTCGACGATGGCCGAGAGGCCGGCACCGAAGGCAACGCCCACCAGCGTCGCCAGGAGTGCGGCGAGCCAGAGGCGCAGATTGAAGAGCCAAAGCGCTGCTTGCGAGGCCCCGACGCGCAAATATGGCGAAATCATCAGGGCGAGGACGATGGCGCCGAACAGGAACAAGAGGCCGGTGGCGAAAATGCCGGTGAACAGGGCCAGAGCCATCGCCGCGAGGCCGCAGGCAAGGGCGATCGTCAGATTGGCGGTCCGCGAAAGCCCCCTGCCCTCGGCGAAGAAATGTGCAGCCCCCGAAGCGAGGAAGGCGGCGGCGCCGGCATAGGCGGCCTCGTCG
>JANMQB010000027.1:0-2276 GCA_031370155.1 Hyphomicrobiales bacterium
CGGCGCCACGCCGGAGCGCGTCGCCAAGGCCTTCAAGCTCGTCACCTCGGATGCCAATGTGCAGGCACTCCTGGTCAATATTTTCGCCGGCATCAACCGCTGCGACTGGGTGGCGGAAGGCGTCGTTCAGGCGCTCGAAAAAAATCCGATAAAGATGCCGGTGATCGTGCGCCTGGCCGGAACCCATGTGGAGGAGGGCCGCAAGATCCTCGCCCGCTCCGGGCTTCCGATCATCCGCGCCAACACGCTGGCCGAGGCCGCGCAACGCGCCGTCGCCGCCTGGAAGAACGACCAATCCCGCAACCTCAAAGCCGTGGTGAACGCATGAGCGTGCTGCTCGACCGCTCGACCGCCATTCTCGTCCAGGGCATCACCGGCAAGATCGGCTCTTTTCACACCAGGGAAATGATGGCTTACGGCACCAACATCGTGGGCGGTGTCACCCCCGGCAAGGGAGGAAGCACCGAGCACGGGGTTCCCGTCTTCGATACGATGAAGCAGGCGATGCAAAAGACCGGCGCCACGGCCTCGATCGTTTTCGTGCCGCCACCCTTTGCCGCCGACTCGATCATGGAAGCGGCGGATGCGGGGGTGCGCACTTGCGTCGCCATCACCGACGGCATTCCGGCCCAGGACATGATCAAGGTGAAGCGCTACATGCGCCGCTACCGGGCCGAGAATCGCATGTGCCTCATCGGTCCCAATTGCGCCGGTGTCATCTCGCCCGGCAAGGCGCTCTTGGGCATCATGCCCGGCAACATCTATCTCGCCGGCCATGTCGGCATCGTCGGCCGCTCCGGCACGCTTGGCTACGAAGCCGCCGCGCAGATGAAAGAGCTTGGCATCGGGGTTTCGACCAGCGTCGGCATCGGCGGCGATCCGATCAACGGCTCGTCCTTCAGGGACATCCTCGAACTCTTCGATGCCGATCCCGAGACCCATGCGGTCGTCATGATCGGCGAGATCGGTGGCCCTCAGGAAGCGGAGGCGGCCGAATATATCCGCGACCACATGAAGAAGCCGGTCATCGCCTATGTGGCGGGGCTGTCGGCGCCCAAGGGCCGCAAGATGGGCCATGCCGGCGCCATCATTTCGGCCTTCGGCGAAAGCGCTTCCGAGAAGGTGGAAATCCTGCGCGAAGTCGGCGTGGCGATCGCCCCGACGCCGGCCGAGATCGGCTCCACCGCGCAGAAGGTGCTCAAGGCGGCGTGATAAGCCGAAGGCGGCTACGGGCCGCCTTCGAGAATCACGCCGACATCCCTGTAACCGCTGAGGATGCGCAGGATGGGCAGCGGTTCGGCGCGCGGATCGTAAATCACCAAATAGCTGTGGACGCCCCAGAAGCGCACGGGCTTGTGTGTCAGGTCGTCGCGCTTGTGGCCGAGGTGGGGGTTGCCGGCCAGCATGGCGAAGGCATCGTACAAAGCCGTCTCCACTCTGCCGGCGGCGGCGGGATTGTCCGCGGCGATAAAGCGCCAGATATCCTCGATATCGCGCTGGGCCTGCAGCGTGAGGCTATAAGCGCCGGTCATCGGCGCTCAAGAACTTCCGCTTGATGGCGGATAGCCGCGCCCTCGACTCTTCGCTCGAAATCGTCTCGCCGCGCTTGGCCTGGTCGAGGCCGAGCTGGATGTCGCGGTCTAGTTTTTCCAATTGCTTCCGGCGCAACTCGTCGCGCTCGGCGAGCAGCCGCAAGGCATCGCGCACCAGTTCGCTGGCCGACTGGTACATGCCGCTCCTGACCTTGGCCTGGATGAATTTTTCCAGTTCGGGCGTGATCGAGATATTCATCGTTACAGTCTCCTAAACCGATAAAATACCACGCCCGGCACGTAATAACAAACTTCGTTATTGCCGTGCATAAGCTATTAAAATAATTATATAAATATAAGGATGCATTCAAGGACGCCGGTTCAGCGTTTCCGTCATGCGGATCGCGGCGATCGCTCCCGAGGCGAAGGTGAGAGCGGCGACCAGCCAGAGCGCCGCGGCAAGTCCCAGCCAATCGGCCGTGACGCCGGCGACGATGGCGCCAATGGCATAGCCGAGGTCGCGCCACAGCCGGTAGACGCCGACGGCGGAGGCGCGCCAATTGGGGTGCGCGACATCGCCGATCGCCGCAAGAAGCGTGGGGTAGACCATGGCGGTGCCGACGCCAAGGATCACGGCGGCGACGGCCCAGCGGCCGATGGTGTCGCTGGCAGCGGTCAGCGCCAGGGTCGCGGCCTGGAGCAGCATTCCCGCGCTGATGGGGTGCTTGCGGCCCCATCGGTCGG
>JANMQB010000038.1:0-3742 GCA_031370155.1 Hyphomicrobiales bacterium
TCGCGGCCCTGCTCGCTCGCCCGCGCGCGCAGCCATTTGGTGATGCGGCCGGCGAAGGCAAACAGCACGGTGGCAAAGCCTGCCTCATTCAGGCGTTCCGCGACATGGATGTTGCGCGGGCTGAGGCGGCTCGAGCCGCTGCCATGGGCGAATATCACCACGCCCCCGGCTCCTTCGGGGATGGTCAGATCAGCCGGCAGCCGCAATGCGCCGATACCAGCGGCGATCTTTTTCGGCATGGATTAACTTAGATCAAAGACCGTGGGGCGGTTGTTTGAGCTAGGTCAACAAAGGTGAAATAGGGCGGAGCGTGGTTCATGGGCGCGGTGGTGGCTAGAGGGGGAGATGAGCCTTCCATCGCGGACAAGGTCGCTTTCCTGCGCTCCGCGGCAACTTACCCGCATGCGCCCGAGCGGGTCGAGGTGATCGAAACCCACATGGCCTGGGTATTTCTGGCCGGCCAGTTCGCCTTCAAAATGAAGAAGCCGGTGCGTTACGATTTTCTCGATTTCACTTCACTTGCCGCCCGCGAATTCACCTGCCGCGAGGAACTGCGGCTGAACCGGCGGCTGGCGCCCGGCATCTATCTCGATGTGATGCCGCTCGCCCGCGATGCGGCCGGACGCCTCAATTTGCAAGGGGCGGGAACCACTGTCGAATGGCTGGTCAAGATGAAACGACTGCCGGCACCCCGCATGCTCGACGCAGCGATTGCCGCCAAGACCGTCAAGGAAGGCGACATCACCCGCGTGGGGCGAATTCTGGTCGATTTCTACCGCGCCGCTACGCCGGTCTGGCAGCCGGCCGAAACCGTCATCGGCCGCTTTGCCGCCGAACACCACCGGAACACCGACTTGCTGTCGAGCAAGCAATTCGATCTCGATCGCGGACTGACGGACAAAGTCTTGCGGCGGATGTCGCGAGCTCAGGAGGCGGCGCGGTCGCTCCTCGCCAGTCGCGTCGCGAAGGGGGTCATCGTCGAAGGGCACGGCGACCTTCGGCCCGAGCACATCTGCCTGGTGACACCGCCCGTCATCATCGATTGTCTCGAATTCAACCGCGATCTCCGCCTCGTCGATCCTTTTGACGAGATCGCCTATCTCGACCTCGAATGCCAAAGGCTCGGCGCCGCGTGGATTGGTGCAAAACTGCTGGACACGTTGCTGCGGGAGTTGCCGCCGCCGCCGCCGCCCGCCCTCGTGGCATTCTATCGCAGCAGCCGGGCCCTGCTGCGGGCGCGGCTGGCGCTCGCCCATTTGACCGAGCCCGATCCGCGCACGCCGGCGAAATGGGAGCCGCGGGCGCGGGCCTACATCGAACTGGCTGAAGCGGCGCTGACTATCTTCGAAGGCATGACCCGGCAATGAGGCGGCTCAGCGCGCGAAGTTTCCGACGAGCTCAGCCGAGGCCACGATATGGGCGCGCAAGACTGCAAGCAGCTCCTTGCAACCGGCGGATGCAGGGACCGTCAGATGCGGCGTGGACAAGGCAAAGAGCCGGAAATGATAGTGATGGGTGCCATGACCCTTGGGCGGACAGGGCCCGCGATAGCCGATCGAGCCGAAATCATTGTGGACCGCCTTGGCGCCCTTGGGCATGGAAGCGCCCTCGCCCAGCGACCCGAGGCCTGCTGGCAGATCATAGAGTCCCCAGTGATAGAATGTGCCTCCCGGCGCATCGGGATCTTCGCAAATGAGCGCGAGGCTCTCGGCCGCCGCCGGGACGCCGCTCCAGCTTAAGGGCGGTGACTGGTCCTGGCCGTTGCAGGTGTGGCGGGCCGGAATCGCCGCACCTGCCGTGAAAGCTGAACTGGTAAGCTGCAGAGTCATGGGAAAACCGCCCTTTCCGCCCGCGAAGTGCCCGCCATGATCAAGCTGGCGCTTGTAGGCGATGTGATGCTGGGCCGGGGCATCGACCAAATCCTGCCCCACCCAGGCGACCCTCAACTTTACGAGAATTACCTGCAATCGGCGCAAGATTATGTCCATCTCGCCGAGCGCGCCAGCGGCCCGATCCCGCGCGGTGCCGGCCTTGACTATGTCTGGGGCGATGCCGCGGATGTGCTGCGGCGGGGGAAAGCCGACTTCACTATCGTCAATCTCGAGACGGCAGTCACCGACGCGGGCGAGCCGGAACCCAGAGGCATCAATTACCGGATGAACCCCCGCAACGCCGGCGTCTTGCAGCGCCTCCCGGCGGATTGCTGCGTCCTTGCCAACAATCATGTGCTCGATTGGGGCGAGGAAGGCCTGCTGCAAACCCTCGACACCCTGCAGGGATTGCGGATTCCGGTTGCCGGGGCGGGCCGTGACGCCGCCGCGGCGGCAGCGCCGGCAATTCTTCCCAGGAAGGACGGCGGCCGAGTTCTGGTCTTTGCATTTGCCACAAGAGACAGCGGCGTTCCGCGCCGCTGGGCGGCGGGCCCCAACAAGCCGGGCGTCAATCACCTTGATCGCCTCGACGGCACCGGGGTCGAGGCCATCGCGGCCCAGGTCGCGGCAGTCAAGTCGGCAAGCGATGTTGTTGTCGCCTCAATTCACTGGGGCGGCAATTGGGGGTATGAAATTCCGGTCCAACACGTGTCCTTCGCCCACGCCCTCATCGAGGTTGCCGGCATCGATATCGTGCACGGCCATTCTTCCCATCATGCCAAGGGCTTTGAAGTTCATCGCGGCAAGCTCATCCTCTACGGCTGCGGCGACTTCCTCAACGATTATGAGGGCATCCGCGGCTATGAGGAGTTCCGTGCCGATCTCGCGCTCCTGTATCTGCCGGTGCTCGACGGCAGGACGGGCGGAATTCTCGTCTCGCTGACGATCGTGCCGTTCCAGATCCGGAATTTCCGCCTCAACCGCGCTTCTGAGACGGATGCGCACTGGTTTGCCGCAACGCTCACCCGCCATTGCCTGAGCCCCGGCATGCGCCTCGTCGTGGAGCCGGATGCCACCCTGCATCTGCAGCGCGGCTGACGGCCACCTGTCAGCACCGCGCCTCTACGCGGCTGTTCACCGTGCCGAAGACGGCATGGGTGTTGCTCTCCGAGCCGGTGACCGGAGCCACGAAGATTTCGACGAGTCGCCGCTCCTTGCCGCGGCCGCCCAACTCGAACATGGCCGAGACCGGCTCGGACTTGTCGGCCACCATGTCGAAGAGCTTGCGCAGGCGCACGGCGATCCGCCGGTTGCCGATCTCGAGGCGGGCAGCGTCCTTGATTTGCAAAATCGCGGCGGCGTCCCGGCCGGCCTTGGTGACGATCCAGTGGCGGCTGCCGTTGGTCATCGACCGGCCGGTGAAGACATGCGCCGCAATCACGCCGGGCAATTCCGCCATCTCGCTTTCAGGCGGCATGATACGGCCACGCCGCCGCGCCTGCCAGAAATCGCTGGCCTTGCGCAGCACCTCATCGCTCGGCTGTGCCGCGTCGATGCGCAGGAAGAGCCGGACCAATGGCCCCGTCAGACCGGCAAGCGTGGTCATGCCAAACCTCCATTGTCGAGACTTTCTCATATGAACGATGCGGCATCGGGGCATTGATCTCCATCAACCGCCGCCGGGCGAGTCTCGGTTATGTATGACTGAGTTCAATGTTGCCGGCGAGGCACAAGGCGGTGGAAGATTCTGCCAGAGGTGTTACGGGCCGCGATCGCGCCACGGCGTCCGATGCGCTGTTTGCGGATCTCTATGAGCTGACCATGATGCAGGCCTATCGGCGCGAGGGCTTGACCGGCGAAGCCGTTTTCAG
>JANMQB010000056.1:0-1870 GCA_031370155.1 Hyphomicrobiales bacterium
GATCGACGGCCGCCGCAAATCCGCGTCGAGGAGGAGCGTGCGCCGGCCCGACTGAGCGAAAGACTGAGCCAATGAGGCGGCTACCGTCGTCTTGCCTTCCGCCGGCTCGGTCGATGTCACCAGGACCATCCGGCCATCGCCGCCAGCCGATGCACTTTCAATTCCGATCCGTACCCGCCTGATCGACTCGACGAATGCCGAGTTGGGCGCCTTGACTGTGGCGGCAGCCGGATCACCTTCGCAATCCACAACATTGGCGATGACCTGATGGCCACCCACCGTCTCGAGCTGCATCGCCGACGTGAATCCGCCAATGTAATAGTGGCGCAGGAGTCCGGCGGCCACGCCGATTCCCATGGCGGCAAAGGCGGCAAGCGCGAGCATCAGTGTTCGCGACGGCCAATCCGGCCGGTCGGGCGGCATGGCCAGCGCCACGAGACGGCTGGAGGAGATCGGCAGGCCGACCATCTGCTGCACGTCGCCCAGACGCGCCGCATAAGAGTCGTAGAGCCGCTGATTGTTGATCGCCTGTTTCTGCAAGCGGTACAAGCCGATGGCCAGTTCTGGAGGAATCGCCTGCGAACCGATCGTATCTTCGATCGACTTGCGGATTTTCGAAAGTTCGCCGTCGTATTCCTTGACCTGCGTATCGATGGCCGACAGATGGTCCAGTGCCATGGCGCGCAATACGCTTTCGGCCTGGGCCAGTTGCGCCTTCAGGGAAACATCGCCTTGGGCCACGGCTGCGGCGAGCGAATTGCGCTTGGCCACCCGGCCGCCGAATTCGGCGCCGAGATCGATCAGCCTTGTTTCCGTAAAGTCGTTGGCGTCGGTGAGCGCCTGCAGCCGGCTTGCCTGAGCCAGAAGCCGGGTGCGTTCGAGATCGAGGCTGGCCACCCGCGTCTTGAACGAATCCAACAGCGCCTGGGTCTCGGCGGTTCCGATCTTGCCGCTGTTTTCGAGGATCAAGCGGCTGATCTCAGCGTCGCCCTTCTTGATCTCTTCGGCCAGGAGGTTGAGTTGCGCTTCGAGGAACTCGGCCGCGCGCTGGGCACTGTTCATCCGCGTACCGATCTCGATGTCGATATGGGCGTTGGCGATCGCATTGGCAAGAGTTGCGGCTTTCTCCGGCGAAACCGAACGAGCCGTAACGGCGATAACGCTGGTCAATCCGCGCCGCGCGATGCCCACCCGCCGGTCGAGTTTTGCCACAAGGCCGGCGCGTTGGCGGTCGGTCAGATCCTCGAAAGCCGCGATCTCCGGCGTCTCCGCCGCTTCATTCGAAAACTGCAACAAACTCAAGAACTCTTCCCACGCAGGCTTTCCGAGACCGAATTCCTCGTCGCGCCACAGCTTCTGGGACTTGATGACGCTGAGTGCAACACCTGACGAGTTCAGGATCTCGACCTTGGTTTCGATACGGTTGTTCAGCGTCGATCCGGCCAAGTCCTTTTGCCCCATGCCGACCATCTCCGCCTCGCTCTGGTCGATTTCGAGCAGGGCCGTGGCGCTATATTTTTTCTCGACTTGCCAGATGACCAGGACGGCGGCGGCGAGAACGAGCAGCGCCATGACCAGAATGGTGCGAATCTGCATCATCAGCGATGATGCAATCTCCCGCATATCGAAAGCTTCCGTTTTGCCTCCGCGGCTGTCGGCGAAGACTGCGCCTTGCGGCACCGGGTCGGCGATCACTTTATATTCATTCATGCAAAAATCCCGTCACTGGCCGCATTTCAAGAGCCGGATCGCCGAACCTTCGAGGACCGCGCACGACAGGACGCCGGTGGCGTGGGCGCCGGTGTCGAGGTTGATCCGGTGGCGGTGGATTTCCGCCACGGGACATCGCGTATGTCCATGAACTATCACT
>JANMQB010000057.1:0-13168 GCA_031370155.1 Hyphomicrobiales bacterium
CCCTAGAAAGTCTGTTTTACACTAGACGCATTGTGTGGTACCACAATCAGCTAAGTCCCCGCCCGTAATTCCGCAAGAGAGGCTTATAATGCGCTGGTGTGTCGGCTGTCTCATCGCGATCTTTGTCTTAGCATCTTCCGCTGCAGCAGCGCCCATTCATGATGCGGCCAAGAAGGGAGATGTTCCCGCGCTCGCGGCAGCACTTGAGGCGGGCGCCGATATTAACGAGAGTGACGGCTGGGGGGCGACGCCACTCTGGTATGCGGCCCGCCGTGGCCATGAGGATGCCGCCAAACTGTTGATTGCGCGGGGCGCAAACGTCAATCTGACAACAAAGTCTTCTGGCCCGCCACTTCTCGGTGCCATCGAGCGCAAGAACGGCATTCTGGTCAAATTGCTTCTCGCCAGCGGCGCCAATCCCAACGCTGCCTTGGAGACAAAATCGGCTCTATACTTGGCCGCCAAAAGCGGTTGCCTCGAATGCGTCATGGCTCTGGTGGACTTGGGGGCCGACGTGAATGCACTCAATCAAGATCGCGAGCCGCCAATTCACGCAGCAAAATTGATCGGACTTCGTGAGATTGCGGATTATCTAGCCACGCATGGTGTTGTCTCACCAAAGGTCGCGCCGATCTCGGCAAAGATCGGTACTGCCGATCCCGCCAAAGGACAGGTCATCTTTGTCAACAATTGTGAGCGGTGCCACTACATCGAACTACAGAAAGGCACGAAATTGGGTCCCAATCTTTGGGCCGTGGTCGGTCGGCAGAAGGCATCGATGCAAAATTTTTCATATTCGGAGACATTGAGAAACTGGGGCGCTTCGTGGAGCTACGAAGACCTAAACGCATTCCTCTGGGGACCTACGATTACTGCGCCAGGAGTGCGTATGCAATTCGCGGGCATCGAAGACGAGGCAGAACGGTCAAATCTGATTGCCTACTTGCGCATCCAGTCCGACGAGCCCGAGCCACTACCCTGACTGCCCAATCCATCGGCGCCAGAGCGTAGCTTCGGCCCACGGGATAGGGACGGTGAATAAGCCGAACGAAGTCAAAATCGCGGATGAAGGCGGGCAGACAGGCCGCACCGGAGCCGAAGTGGTTGAATGTCTGCTTTTGCGCCGCTGTTAGGGGACAAGCGGACATCAAATGCACCTAATCCGGGTTTCCCGATTTATGAGTACACGACCTAGTTGCCGGTTCGGCTTTCGCCCGCCAGATGTCGATTACGCTTTCCAAAATGCCGGCGAGCGAAATCAGAACGATGCCGGTCACCTCCCGCATCCCGAATGGATCGCCGGACCAGATGGCGGCGGTGATCGCGCCGACGCTGATTTCGGTCATGAACAGGAGGCCGACGAGGCCGGGCGAAAGCTTCGGCGCTCCCCACAGCGCCGCATAGACTCCGGTCATCACCACCACGATCAGCGTCGGCACCAGCCACCAGAGTTGCGCCGCCATAAGGCCGAGCGAAGGGACCGGTGCGGCGGCGAACACGGAGGCAACGACCATCATCGCAATCGCCGACCAGAGGAAATTCTGGACGGTGAATTCGATGGCATCCGTGCCGCGGTCGAAACGCAGCAGCACCGAGGCCACCGCCCAGCCCAAGCCTGAGGCAAGGGCCGCCCAATCGCCGGCATTCTCCGGCCAGGGCAGGCGTTCATCGATGCGGAAGATCGCCAGGATGCCGAGTATGGCAAGCGCAATGGCGATGCAGCGCACCGGCGTGATCCGCTCCTTGAGGAACAGCCAGCCGAGGACCGTGCTCCACACCGGCGTCAGGTAAAACAGCAGCATGGCGCGAATGACGTCGGTGTAGAGGACGGCGATGGAATAGCAGACCAGCGGCACCGAAGTGGAAAGGCCGATCAGCACCAGCCACCAGCCGCCCGCAAGATTTTGCCGCCAGCGCAGCGCCAGAACCGGCAGAATCATGAGGCCGGGAACCAGATAAAAAAGCAGCAAGCCCCACAGGCCATGAACGCCGGCGCCGTCCAAGGCGCGCACCGGAATCCAGAACAGGCCCCAGACGAAGCCGGAATAGGCGACAGCGATCTTGGCCAGGGTTTCGGGTTTCATTTTGACTTTGTCTTGGCGGCGCAAATCGGGCTTAAGCTGGCGCGGACAATGGCACGGCGGCGGGCGGCCGCTCAACGGGAAGCGACATGATGCAAGCGCCTGAGGACATTGCGATCCGCGACGAGCGCGGGGCGCTCGCCGCCGATTTCCTGGCGCGCGCCGCGGCGGCGCTCGAGGCGGGCGATGCCAAGGCTATCCGCGGCCTCACCCGCGACCTGCATGCGGCGGACCTGGCCGGCCTGATCGAAGCCCTGGAGCAGCCGGAGCGGGTGCGGCTCATCGCGGCGCTCGGCCGCGGCTTCGACGTCGAGGCGCTGGCCGAACTCGACGAGGCGGTGCGCGATCGCCTGATGGAGGCCTTGCCCCACGAGGTGATCGCCTCGGCCATCAAGAAGCTCGATACCGACGATGCGCTCTATCTGATCGAGGATCTGGAAGAGGCCGAGCAACGGGACATTCTCGCCAAGGTGCCGCGCCAAGACAGGGCCGCACTCTCCCGCGCCCTCGACTATCCCGAAAATACCGCCGGCCGCCTGATGCAGACCGAGTTCGTGGCCGTGCCCGCCTTCTGGAGCGTGGGAAAGACCATCGACTACATGCGCGGCGAAAAGGACCTGCCCGAGCAGTTCGTCGAGATCTACGTGGTCGACCCCGCCTATCATCTCATAGGCAGCGTGCCGCTCGCCCGTCTGCTGCGCAATCCGCGCGACCGCAAGATCGGCGGCATCATGGATGCCGAACAGACGACCTTCAAGGTGACCGACGAGCAGGAAGAGATCGCGGAGAAGTTCGGGCGCTACAATCTGGTGTCGGCGGCGGTGACCGACGAAGCCGGCCGCCTCGCCGGCATGCTGACCGTCGACGATATCGTCGACGTCATCAGGGAAGAAGCCGAAGAGGACCTGCTGCATCTGGGCGGCGTCGGAGAAGAGTCGATCTCCGGCAGCGTCTGGCAGGCGACGCGCTCGCGTTTCGCCTGGCTATCCGTCAATCTGGCAACGGCGGTGCTCGCCTCCTGGGTGATCTCGTGGTTCGACGCCACGATCGAACAGATGGTGGCGCTCGCCATCCTCATGCCGATCGTGGCGTCGATGGGCGGCAATGCCGGAACGCAAACATTGACGGTGGCGGTGCGGGCGCTGGCGACGCGCGATCTGGGGCCGCTCAACGCATTGCGCGTCACCCTGCGCGAGACGGCGGTGGGCCTCATCAACGGCATCCTGTTCGCGGCCATCACCGGCGCCTTCGCCTGGTGGTGGTTCGGCTCGGACGGGCTCGGGGTGGTGATCGCCGCCGCCATGGTCATCAATCTGATCGCCGCGGCGTTGGCCGGCATTCTGGTGCCTCTCACCCTCGACCGCTTCGACATAGATCCGGCAATCGCCTCGGGCGTGTTCGTCACCACGGTCACCGATGTCGTGGGCTTCTTCGCCTTCCTCGGCCTTGCGGCGCTGTGGCTGATATAGCCTCGTCAATTATCGCCGTCGTCCGAATCGCCGGATTGCGGTTGCAGCGCGCCGGCATCGAAGCGGCGGATGGTGGCGATCGCTTCTTGCACGAAATCGCGGAACTCCGCCTGTTCGGCGGGAGAGGCACCCTTCAACATGAAAATGTTTGGAGTGGCCTGGCGATCTTCCTCTTCCGGAAAGACGTGGCGCCAGGACTCTTGCCACACGGCCTGGGCAAAATTCTCATTCGACGCGGCAAAGCGGTTATGCGCCTGGCGCAGGCGGCCGGCACCGAGGCCGTCGAACCTCGTTTCATTCCAGCCATGCTGGCCGGCGGCGGCGATCAGCGGCCGGGTCAGGCCCTTGAGGATTGCCAGGTCGGGCATCGAACCCTGTTCGGCGAGCCTGCGCCTGATGTGCTGAAACGCGGCAACGGTCTTGGGCCCCGGCGCCACATTCACCGGGTCGGGTGAGTGCATGAGCCCGGGATCGTCCGGCGGCAGGCCCAGGACGGTGAGAAAATCCCCAACCAGACCCGTCGTGATGACCTGCCGGTTATAGGGACGCACGGTGAGGCGGAATCGCGGATCGGCGCGCAACGCCGCGAACAAGCGCGGAAACTGCGACATGGGTGCGGCCAGTCGAGCCTGGAAAAACTCGTGAAAGGGCTCGACGGCGCGCCAGTTCTTGACGTGCTGGGTGAACATGGAATTGATCGCCGCCGCTTGCGGCCTGACATAGACAACGACATGCGGCGCATAGCCCAGGGCGGCGCAGAAGCGGGCGAGCTTGTCGAGAAAGAGGTGGCGGCCGAACTTGGGGGAGAAATCTTCGGCCGAGATGAGCACCTGCCGGGGATATCCGGCCTGTGTCAGCTCGGTCCGTAGCCTGTCGAAGGCGCCGCCCGCATCCGCCCGGTCAATGCGGGCCACCGCGCCGACAATTGCGGTGTGATTGTGGCCGTGCACCTCGGTGCCCGCCACGGGAAAATGGACGCCGAGCCCGCGCAGCCGTTCCGCGTTGCCGGTCAAGAATTTCTGGATCGCGGTCGAACCGGTCTTGTGCATTCCGGCATGAATGAAAATGGTGCGGTCCATCGGCTCCCGGCTTTCGATTTTCGCGGCATGCATGGCGGATCGGCGACGATTGGGCAAGTGGCCCGGGTCTCAGGCGCGATCAGACTCTAGATCCACAGGAGCCAGCGCGGCGTCCTCGCGGCATAGTCCCGCCAGGCAGCGCCGAAGCTTGCTTCGAGATGGGCTTCTTCGCGCTCGATCGCCAGCTTCTGCACGGAGAAGGCCGCCACCAGAGCGGCCGGAAGAAGCCAGGCCACCCCGAAGAGCAGGCCTGCACCGAAGATCACGAGCGTATTGCCGAGATAGATTGGATTGCGTGACCTGGCGAAGGGGCCCTCGACAATCAAACTCGCGGCGGCGCGAGTGGGTAGAATGCTGGTGCGGTGCTTGCGGAACTGACGAAAGGCCGCAACGTCGAGGGCCAATCCGGCGCCGATCAGGCAGAGGCCGATGGCGGCCAGAACGAACCTCGCGGCGCCGCCGGGCCAGGCCAGGGCTGCCTGCCAGTGAAGGATCAGGGCAACGGCGATGGCGGCCAGGAAGACAACGGGCGGCCAGGGAATACGGTTGGGAACTTCGGTCATAGTTACATGCTTAGAACAATCCCGGCGCCTTGTCAAGGAAATAAAAGCTATAACAGGATTATCATATCATGCCGATCTGCTTGCGCTTGCGGGGATTTGCGCCTAGAAGGCCCCGTTTCCAGATTCATTGACCAAGGAGTGGACGAGCCCCATGGCGCGCGTCACCGTAGAAGACTGCATCGACAAACTGCCGAACCGATTTGAGCTCGTGCTGCTTTCGGCCCATCGTGCCCGCATGGTCGCGCAAGGGGCCCCCATCACCGTCGAACGCGACAACGACAAGAACCCGGTGGTGGCGCTGCGCGAGATCGCCGAGGAAACCATCGTGCCGGCCGATCTGCGCGAAGAATATATCCACGCCATGCAGAAGCATGTCGAGGTGGACGAGCCGGAGGCGACTGAAGTGCCGCTCATCCAGCAGTCCGGCGGCATGGCGATCATCGCCGAGGACCGGGCGGCCGAAGACCAGCCGGATTTCGAGCGCATGACCGAGGAAGAGCTGCTGCGCGGCCTCGAAGGCATGCCGCCGGCCGAAAGCCCGGGAAGCCAGCGCAACGGCTATTAAGCGCGAAGTTGTCTAGCGAAATTCAGGCTGGACCTCTCGCGTCCGGCCTTTTTTGTCGTATGCTCCCTGCATGATACGCCAATACGAACTGGTCGAGCGGGTCGTGAAATACGATCCCGACGCGGATGAGGATCTGCTCAACCGCGCCTATGTCTATGCCATGAAGGCACATGGCAACCAGAAGCGCGCCTCGGGCGAGGCCTATTTCAATCATCCTCTGGAAGTCGCCGCCATCCTCACCGAGATGAAGCTCGACGATGCCACCATCGCCGCGGCCCTGTTGCACGACACGGTCGAGGACACCGAGACGACGCACCAGGAGATCGAGGAGAAGTTCGGCAAGGAGATCGCCTCGCTGGTCGACGGGCTCACCAAGATCGCCAAGCTCGATCTGGTCACCAAGGAGGCGACGCAGGCCGAGAACCTGCGCAAGCTGCTGCTCGCCATGTCGCGCGACGTGCGCGTGCTGCTGGTCAAGCTCGCCGACCGGCTGCACAACATGCGCACCCTCGATCACGTCAAACCCGACAAGCGCATCCGCATCGCCCAGGAAACCATGGACATCTATGCGCCGCTCGCCGGCCGCATGGGCATGCAGACGGTGCGTGACGAACTCGAGGACATCGCCTTCAAGGTGCTCAATCCCGACGCCAACCGGATCATCGCCGAGCGGCTGGAGAAGCTGCACACCGAAAGCGGCGACGTGCTGCGCGAGATCGAAAAGGCGCTGGCCGTCAAGCTGGAAGAGAACGGCATCAAGGCGGAGGTCCAAGGCCGCGAGAAACGGCCGTTCTCGATCTGGCGCAAGATGGAGCGCAAGCATCTGTCGCTTGGCCAGCTCTCCGACATTTTCGGCTTCCGGGTACTGGTGGGAACCGCCGACCAGTGCTACCGGGCGCTCGGCATCGTGCACCGCACCTGGCGCGCCGTTCCCGGCCGCTTCAAGGACTATATCTCGACGCCGAAGCAGAACGATTACCGCTCGCTGCATACGACCGTGATCGGCCCCCATCACATGCGGGTCGAGATGCAGATCCGCACCCGGTTGATGCACGAGATCGCCGAGCGCGGGGTTGCGGCCCACGCGCTCTACAAGGATGCGCCCGATGCGCGCGAGGCGCTCGATGGGTTCCGGGCGCCTGCCGCCGAATCGAGTGCCTACCGGTGGCTCCGCCATCTCGTCGAGATGCTGCAGGAGGGCGAGAGCCCGAAGGAGTTCCTCGAGCATACCAAGCTCGAACTGTTCCACGATCAGGTGTTCTGCTTCACTCCCAAGGGCCAGCTCATCGCCCTGCCCAAAGGGGCGACACCCATCGACTTCGCCTATGCGGTGCACACCTCGATCGGCGACAGTTGCGTAGGCGCCAAGATCAATGGCCGACATGCGCCGCTGGTGACGGAACTGCAGAACGGCGACGAGGTCGATATCATCCGCTCGGACGCGCAGGTACCGCCGGCCGCGTGGGAGGGCTTGGCGGTGACCGGCAAGGCGCGCGCCGCCATCCGCCGGGCGACGCGCGGCGCGGTGCGCAAGCAGTATGCCGGGCTTGGCCGCGAGATCGTCGAGAAGATGCTGGCCAAGCACGAGCGCAAGTTCGTCGAGAAGGAAGTGGCCGCCGCCATGCCGCGGCTCGGGCACAAGGATCTCGACGATGCACTGGCCGCCGTAGGACGCGGCGAATTGTCCGGTCACGACGTGCTCACGGCCATGGGGATCAACGTCGAGGAAAGCCGCGCGCGCGAAGCCCGCCGCGGACCGCCGCGGCTGGGACCGGAGCGGGCCGGCGCGGCTTCGATACCGGTGCGCGGCGCCAACCGCACGGCAGCGCTCAGAATCGCGCCCGAGACCGGAGCGGTGCCGGGCGAGCGCATCGTCGGTATCATCACCCCCGGCGAGGGCATCGTCATCTATCCGATCTTCGCCAAGGCGCTCGAGCAGTTCGACAGCGAGCCTGAACGCTGGGTCGATCTCGCCTGGGATCAGACGGCGGCCAAGCAGCGCTTCCCGGCGCGCATCAAGGTGACGGTCCTCAACGAGGTGGGCGCACTCGCCCAGGTCACCCAGACGATCGGCGATCAGGACGGCAATATCGACGAATTGCAGATGGTGGCGCGGGCGGGAGCGCGCGACTTCTTCGACCTCGACATCAACGTCGAGGTGCACGATCTCAAGCATCTGAACGACATCATGATGGGACTGAGATCGCGGAGCGCGGTGAGCTCGGTGGCGCGGGTGACGGGTTAGGGGATGCTGACACACCAGCAGGTACTCGATGAATTCCGCGCCGCTGGCGCGCTTCTGGAAGGCCACTTCATCCTGTCTTCCGGCCTGCACAGCGGCCGCTACCTGCAATGCGCCCGGGTGCTGATGGACCCGAAGCGGGCGGAGCGGCTATGCGCCGGGCTGGCGGAAATCGTCCATAAACGGATCAATGCGCCCATCGACCTGGTCGCTTCGCCGGCCATGGGCGGTGTCGTCGTCGGCTACGAGATGGGCCGCCAGCTCGGCGTGCCGGCGATCTTCTTCGAGCGCGTGGACGGCAAGCTTGTGCTGCGGCGCGGCTTCAGCATCGCGGCGGGGGCGCGAACTCTGATGGTGGAGGACATCGTCACCACCGGGTTGTCCTCGCGCGAATGCATCGCCGGGATCGCCGCGGAGGGCGGCCGCACGGTGGGGGCCGCCTGCCTGATCGACCGCTCGGGCGGCAAGGCCGATCTCGGCGTGCCGCTTGCGGCGCTGACCGAGCTCGATATTCCAGCCTATGCGGCCGGTGCGCTGCCGCCGGAACTCGCCGCCATTCCGGCGGTCAAGCCCGGCAGCCGGAGTCTCAAATGATCATCGGCCTTGGCAACGACATCATCGACATCAGGCGGGTCGAGAAAACCCTCGAACGCTACGGCAACCGTTTTACCGGCCGCATTTTCACCGAGATCGAGAAGCGCAAGTCCGACCGGCGGGCGGCACGGGCCGCCTCCTATGCCAAGCGATTCGCCGCCAAGGAGGCCTGTTCCAAGGCACTCGGCACCGGATTTCGCCGCGGCGTGTTCTGGAAAGACATGGGGGTGGTGAACGAGCCCTCGTGCCGGCCCACCATGGTGCTGACCGGCGGCGCCAAGGCGGTGCTCGAGCGGCTGACGCCACCTGGCCATGGCGTCCGCATTCATCTGACCATTACCGACGACTTTCCCTATGCCCAGGCAATCGTCATGATCGAGGCGATTCCGCCGTCCTGACACGCAACTGTGATCATAGAGCAACAGTCGCAAAGCTTGAATGTTGCTGCGTTGCAACGCAAATTACCAAAGGCTATAGGCCGGTGTTCGAGATGGATGGAGCAGGAGCTTTGGAGCTCCGGTCGCGATGCATAAGAAAGACCATACGATGGTGGCTGGCCAAGACTCCCGGCGCAAGTCCGAAGACGGCCTGTGGGAGACCGTCAAGGTCATCTTTCAGGCCCTGCTGATCGCGTTTTTCGTCCGGACCTTCCTGTATCAGCCGTTCAACATCCCGTCGGCCTCGATGTATCCGACGCTCAAGGTCGGCGATTATCTCTTCGTTTCGAAACTCTCCTACGGCTACGGCGAGCATTCCTTCGATTTCGCGTTCAACGCGTTCGGGCGTGAATGGATCAAGTGCTGCCCGATCGATTTTCAGGGGCGCGTGGTCCTCGCCGATACGCCGGAACGTGGCGACATCGCGGTGTTCAAGCTGCCGACCAACACCGACATTGATTATATAAAGCGGGTGATCGGGTTGCCGGGCGACCGCATCCAGATGAAGGCTGGCGTGCTCCATATCAACGGCGTGGCGGTGAAGAAGGAGCGAATCGAGGATTTCGTCGATCCGGTTGGCGAAGGCCGGGGGCAGCCGGTTCCGCAATTTCTTGAAACCCTGCCCAATGGTGTCACCTACCGGGTGCTCGACACCGAGGCCAACGGAGAAGGCGACTTCACCGAGGAATATGTCGTGCCCGAGGGCAAATATTTCATGATGGGCGACAACCGCGACAATTCCCAGGACTCGCGCTATCTGGTGCAGGTGGGCTATGTGCCGGTCGAGAACTATGTCGGCCGCGCCGACATCATCTTCTTCTCGATTTCGCCGGATACTCCTTTCTGGCAAGTCTGGAAGTGGCCCTTCGCCATCCGCTGGAGCCGCTTCTTCAACCTGCTTTGACCCCCCTTGGTCCGCTTCACCCAAGCCAAGTACGACGCCATCAAGACCCGCATCGGTTATGTGTTCAAGGACCGCGAACTGTTGCGCCATGCCCTGACCCATGCCTCCACCAAGACGAAACGGGGCGACTATGAGCGGCTGGAATTCCTCGGCGACCGGGTTCTCGGCCTGGTCATCGCCGAAGAGCTGTTCCGGCTCGATCCGAAGCACGGGGAAGGCCAGATGTCGGCGCGCCACAGCGCGCTGGTGCGCGGCGATACCTGCGCCGAAGCCGGCCGGCTGCTCGGCCTCGAGGATTTCATCGTCATGGGTCACAGCGAACTGGCAAAGGGCATGAACCGCAGCCTCACGGTGCTCGGCGACGTGATGGAGGCGCTGATCGCCGCCATCTATCTCGACGGCGGCATCGATGCGGCACGGGACTTCGTCCTGCGCACCTGGGAGCCGTATATCGACGGGCAGCAGCACTTGCACAAGGACGCCAAGACCTTCCTGCAGGAATGGGCACTGGGCAAGGGACTGGCGATTCCGGCCTATCGCACGGTGAGCCGCGAGGGGCCGGAACATGCGCCCACCTTCGTGGTCGAGGTCATGGTCGGAACCCAGAAACCGGTACAGGGCAGCGGCAAATCCAAGCGCCTCGCCGAGCAGGCCGCGGCCGAGTCCTTTCTCAAGCGCGAAAACATCCGCGCATGACGCAAGCACTCAAGCACTGCGGTTTCTGCGCCATCATCGGCGCACCGAACGCCGGCAAATCGACGCTGGTGAATGCCCTTGCCGGCACCAAAGTATCGATCGTCAGCCGCAAGGCGCAAACCACGCGGGCCAGGCTGCGAGCCATAGTCATGGAAGGCGAGGCTCAGATCGTCTTCGTCGATACACCGGGCATTTTCGCGCCGAAGCGTAGGCTCGACGAGGCCATGGTGGACAACGCCTGGAGCGGTGCCAGGGAGGCGGATGCGATAATCGTGCTGGTTGACGGCCGGCGCGGCCTCGGGGAAGAGTTCACCACCCTTCTTGAAGGGTTGAAAGCCGCCAAGACCGGCGCCATTCTGGCAATCAACAAGATCGATCTGATCAAGCGCGAAAGGCTGCTGCAGATTTCGGCGGACCTCAATGCGGCATTTCCCTTCGAGGCGACTTTCATGGTGAGCGCGCTAACGGGCTCGGGCCTCGCCGATCTCCGCAAATATGTGGCCGCCAAGATGCCGGAGGGGCCGTGGCTCTATCCTGAGGATCAGGTGGCCGACGTGCAACTGCGCTTCATGGCGGCGGAGATCACCCGCGAGAAGCTGTATGACCGGCTGCACGAGGAGCTGCCTTATGCCTCGACGGTCGAAACCGAAGGCTGGGAGGAGCGCAAGGACGGATCGGTCAAGATCGACCAGACGATCTATGTGGAGCGCGACGGGCAGAAGATGATTGTGCTAGGCCAAGGCGGACAGTCGATCAAGCTCATCGGCCAGTTGGCGCGGGCCGACATGGAAAAGGCCTTCGAGCGGCGGGTGCATCTGTTTCTGTTCGTCAAGGTGCGCGAAAATTGGACCAAGGACCCGGAACGCCTGCGCATGATGGGGCTGGAGACCCGGGGCTGAACCATGGAATGGCGCGACGAGGGCATCGTCCTGTCGGTGCGCAAGCACGGGGAAACCGGCGCCATCGCCGAAATCCTCACCGCCGCGCACGGCCGCTGCCTCGGCCATGTCCGCGGCGGCCGGTCGCGGCGGCAGCGTCCGGTGCTGCAGCCCGGCAACATCGTGCAGGCGGCCTGGCGGGCGCGGCTCGAGGAACATCTGGGCCACTTCACCATCGAGGGCCTCGACCTCAAGGCCGGCGCCATCATGGAAGTGCCGTACCGGCTGGCGGGGCTCGCAACACTCGCCGCGCTGGCGCAGCTTCTGCCGGAGCGCGAGCCGCACCGGCACATTTACGATGCCATGCGCGTGGTTCTCGATGCGATCGACGACGACGACGTGTGGCCCGCGCTGATGGTGCGTTGGGAACTCGGCCTTTTGGAGGAGTTGGGCTTCGGTCTCGATCTGTCGAAATGCGCCGCCACCGGCGCGGCCGAAGATTTGACCCACGTCTCGCCGAAATCGGGGCGGGCCGTAAGCTTCGCCGCAGGCGAGCCCTACCGCGACCGGCTGCTGGTCTTGCCGGCTTTTCTCAGAATTGCGGGAGCGGCGGCAACACCCGCCGACCTCATCGAGGGCTTCCGCCTGACCGGGCATTTTCTGGCGCGCGATGTGTTCGGCCCGCGCGGCATTGGAGCCCCCGAGCAACGGCAGTGGATCATCCGGGAACTGATACAAAGGCGGCATTGAGATCGCCGCTGCCGCCCCCTATACGGGGCCGCACCAGGGAGATTGCCGAATGCTGGGACGTCTCAATCATGTCGCCATCGCCGTGCCCGATCTCTCGGCGGGCGCACGAGTCTATCGCGACATGCTGGGCGCCAGGGTTTCAGCGCCGCAGGCCGAGCCCCTGCACGGCGTCACCGTGGTGTTCGTGGAACTGGCCAACACCAAGATCGAGCTGCTTGAACCTCTGGGCGAGGCCTCACCGATCCGCAGCTTCCTCGAAAAGAATCCGGCGGGCGGCATTCATCATGTCTGCTACGAAGTGGACGACATTCTGGCGGCGCGCGACCGGCTCAAGGCGCAAGGGGCGCGCGTGC
Organism: Hyphomicrobiales bacterium; assembly: GCA_031370155.1. Lineage (GTDB taxonomy): Bacteria > Pseudomonadota > Alphaproteobacteria > Rhizobiales > Aestuariivirgaceae > Aestuariivirga. The sequence continues at coordinate 12,612 of JANMQB010000057.1, forward strand.
TCGGCGACGGCGCGCCGAAGACCGGCGCCCATGGCAAGCCGGTGCTGTTTTTGCACCCAAAGGATTTCTGCGGCACGCTGGTGGAGCTCGAACAGGCATGAGGCTGACCAGTGCCATTGCCGTCTATTTCATCGTGTGGTGGGTCACCCTATTCGTGGTGCTGCCTTGGGGGGTGCGCAATCCACATGAAAGCGGCGAGCCGGTTGCGGAAGGCAATGAACCGGGCGCGCCGGTCAATCCGCAATTGCTGCGCAAGGCGGTGATTACCACCATCCTGGCCACTGCGATCTTCGCTGTCATCTATGCCACGATCACTCTTGGCTGGATCGGCTTCGACGACATCCCGTTCCTCGACCGCATGCCGGGCGTAGGCTGATCCTGGAAAGAAAAAGCAGGGCTTTCGCCCTGCCTTTCACATGTCCAATCTGTTTCCCGTTCTCCGGCCGGCCTTCATGGGACCGAGATGCGCCCGGAAACGTCCTCCCCAGACCTGGGCCCACCATGGGTGATACCGCTGTCCGTGTTGTTATGGGCGCGGACGCTAGCAGATTTCAACG
>JANMQB010000071.1:0-5678 GCA_031370155.1 Hyphomicrobiales bacterium
GCGCTCCCTGAGTTCCAGTTCGGTCGCACCGCCCACCTTGATCACTGCGATGCCGCCTGAGAGCTTCGCCAGCCGCTCCTGCAATTTCTCAAGATCGTAGTCGGACGTGGTTGTTTCGATCTGGGCCTTGAGCTCGGCGACGCGAGCCGCGATGACGGTCTGGTTGCCGGCACCGCCCACGATCGTGGTGTTGTCCTTGTCGATCGTCACCTTCTTGGCGCGCCCGAGCTGATCGAGGGTGACGGTCTCGAGCTTGTGCCCGAGATCGTCCGAAATCGCCGTTCCACCGGTCATGATCGCAAGGTCCTGCAACAGCGCCTTGCCAAGGGTGCCGTAGCCCGGCGCCTTGACCGCGGCAAGCTTGAGAGTGCCGCGCCGCTTGTTGACCACCAGCGCCGCAATCACTTCTTCCTCGATATTCTCGGCGATGACGAGCAATGGCTTGGCGGTGTGAAACACCTTCTCGAGCAAGGGCAGCAAGTCTTTCAAGCTGGACAGTTTTTTCTCGCTGACCAGGACATAGGCATCCTCCATCTCGACCAGCCTCTTGTCCCCGTTGGTGACGAAATGAGGCGAGAGAAATCCGCGGTTGAACCGTGTGCCCTTGACCACTTCGAGCTGGGTTTTGAGCGACTTCGCCTCCTCGACGGTGATCACGCCGTCTTTGCCAACTTGGCGCATGGCTTCAGCCAAGAAGCCGCCGATCTCGACGTCGCCATTGGCCGCGATGGTGCCGACCTGGGCAATTTCCGCGTTCGAGGCGACCTTCCTGGCGTTTTTCCTGAGCTCCGCGACGACAGCCTCGACCGCCAGGTCGATGCCGCGCTTCAGGTCCATCGGGTTCATGCCGGCGGCCACCGCCTTGACCCCCTCCCTGACGATCGCATGAGCGAGCACGACCGCGGTGGTGGTGCCGTCGCCGGCCTGGTAAGACGTCCGCGCGGCGACCTCGCGCACCAACTGCGCCCCCATGTTCTCGAATTGGTCGTGCAGCTGAATCTCCTTGGCGACGGTCACGCCGTCCTTGGTGATGCGCGGCGCGCCGTAAGACGTGTCGATTGCAACGTTGCGCCCCTTGGGGCCAAGGGTCACCCTAACCGCATTCGCGAGGGTGTCGATGCCGCGCAACATCCCGTCGCGAGCCGCAAACGAGAATTTGAATTTCTTGGCAGCCATCTCTTGCTTCCCTCGGACTTAAGTTTTCGCCAATTCGAACTCGGCGCGGCTTCATTCGGCTGCGTGCGCGCGATATTCCAGCGGCAGACCGAGCCGCTGCCATGTCTCGGCCAGCGCCACGGCGAGCCGATCGATCATGGCATCGTCGTGGCACGGAGTCGGCGTGATGCGCAGCCGCTCGGTTCCCTCGGGCACGGTCGGATAGTTGATCGGCTGGATATAGATGCCGTGCTCGCTCAGCAGCAGGTCGCTCGCCGCCTTGCATTTCTCTGGGTCGCCGACCATGACGGGAACGATGTGGGTGTCGCTCGGCATGACCGGAAGCCCGGCAGCTCCGAGTGCCGCCTTTACCCGCTGGGCGCGGGCGCGCTGACGCTCGCGCTCCCACTGGGAGGACTTCAAATGCCGGATCGCCGCCGTGGCCGCCGCGCAGATCGCGGGTGGCAATGCGGTGGTGAAGATGAACCCCGGAGCATAGGAACGCACCGCGTCGATCAGCACGGCACGACCAGCGATATAGCCACCGAGGCAGCCGAAGGCCTTGGCGAGCGTGCCTTCGATCACGTCGATGCGGTCCATGGCACCGTCGCGCGCCGCAACGCCCGCCCCGCGCGGACCGTACATGCCGACCGCATGAACCTCGTCAAGATAGGTCATGGCGCCATAGCGCTCCGCAAGATCGCAGATGCGGCTGATCGGCGCGACGTCGCCGCCCATCGAATAGAGGCTCTCGAAGACGATCAGTTTCGGGCGATCAAAGCCCTCCGCCTGCAACAGCTCTTCGAGATGATCAACATCGTTGTGACGGAATATCCGCTTCTCGGTGCCCGCCTGCCTTATGCCCTCGATCATCGAATTGTGGTTGTCCGCGTCGGACAGGATCAGGCAATCCGGGACCAATCTCGCGATGGTCGAGATGCCGGTCTGGTTCGAAACATAGCCCGAGGTGAAGACCAGCGCCGCCGCCTTGCCGTGGAGATCGGCGAGTTCGCCCTCGAGCTCGATCAGCGGATGGTTGGTGCCGGAAATGTTGCGCGTGCCGCCGGCCCCCGTCCCCATCCGGCCGGCCGTCTCGATCATGGCGGCGACGACCTTAGGATGCTGGCCCATGCCGAGATAATCATTGGAACACCAGATGACGACCTCTTTCGGTCCTTGCGGGGAATGCCAGATCGCGAATGGAAAGCGGCCCGCGATCCTCTCAAGATCCACAAAGACCCGGTAACGCCGCTCGACCTGCAGCCGCGCGATCGCGCCGGCGAAGAAGCCGTCATAGTTCGTCAGGCCAGCGTTGCCGCCGCCCAGCGGGCGATCATCCATGGCACCCCTCCCATGCTCCGGTACAATGTGCCGTCTCTTTGTTGTCCTGTCATTGCGCCATAATCTTGCGCACTGTGTCTGCGATGCGGTCTCCGGGCGTTTCGGCGTCCAAGCCGCGCACAAATTTGCCTTGCGGGTCCATAAGGTAGATGTAGGTGCTGTGGTCGACGAGGTAGTCGAGGGGCCCCGCCTTGTGCCGGTGAGCGGCGCCGTAGGCGCCATAATCCTCTGCTACAGCGGCGATCTGCCGCCGACTGCCAGTGAGCCCGACAATGCGTGCATCGAATGCGGCGGTGTATCTCTTCATTATTTCGGGCGTGTCACGTTCAGGATCGACGGTGATGAAGAGCGGTTCCAGCTTTTCCGCGTCGGGACCGAGTTTCTCGAGTGCGGTAGCGATTTCGTTGAGCGTGGTCGGACAGATGCTGGGACAAGACGTATAGCCGAAGAAAACCAAGAGCCATTTGCCGCGGTAAGTCTGATCGGTCACCGTCGTGCCGTCGGGCGCCGTGAGCATGAATGGGCCACCGACCGTCACGGGCGCCGTGCCAGCCGGCGCGCGGGGTCCGCTCATAATCACCATCACCGCCGCCGCGAAAAAGACGCTGGAGAGGGTCCGCAGACGGAGAGCGGAGGGGCGAAGAAGTTCATGGCGGCAATACATGCAGCACCTCGGAATCAAGAGAAAAACGCTTCGACATCCCGAGCCCAAGGCTCGACTGTTAGCGATCTTCGCGGCGTTGTGTCGAGTATTCTTCTTATTGCCGATAGCCGGCGCACAGAAATTCCGATTTGACTTTAATTTAGAATTATTCTAAACGCGATTCAAGCGGCATGTTCGCACAATTGACTAGGCAAGGTCACTGATGAAAATCCTCAAGCCGGTCGGCGGGTTTTTCCCGATTCTTTTGGCGGCGATGATTCATGCCCCCGCCCAAGCCTACGAAGGCGGCCCGGTCACGGGAGGCGGGACGATCGAGGGTACGGTCGTCTACCGCGGCGATGTGCCAATGAAAAAAATCATCCCCACCAAGGACACCGCGGTATGCGGGGGTGTCCGCGAGGATCCGATGATCCAGGTTGGATCCGACGGGGCGGTACAGAACGCAGTCGTTTATCTGGTTGAGGTGGCCAAGGGAAAAGCGTGGCCGGCGCCCGGCAAGACGCCCGAACTTGACAACGTCAAGTGCCGCTTCGAGCCTGAAGTTCAGGTGATGCCGGCCGGTTCGCTGGATGTCGTCAATACCGACCCGGTGCTGCACAACACCCACGGCTATTACGGCAAGCGCACCGCCTTCAACCTGGCATTGCCAAACCAGGGACAGCGCATACCCGCCGAATTGAAGCGTTCCGGCGAAGTTCGCGTCGATTGCGACGCGCATGGCTGGATGGAAGGCTGGGTCTATGTAGTGGACAATCCCTACTATGCGATCACCGGCGCCGACGGCAAGTTCAGCATCACCGAAGTCCCGCCCGGCAACTACACGCTGGTGGCGGTGCAACCTTTCACTGGTCCCCTGGAGCAGCCCGCAACCGTGACGGAGAGCCAAACTACAAGCCTGACGATCGAACTGAAAAAGCAATAAAAAAAGTGGGCGACGCGGCCATTGTGCCGGCTCGCATCCTTATGACAGGACCGACGCTTTGAAAAACGGTCCATCGGGAGGAGGAACACCATGTCAGATGAACTTGACCGCGTTCGGCGTGAAATGCATGCGGTACTGCAGACGCCTGGGGTGCGCCCCGACGACTCGCTCCGCTTAACCCGGCGCACGTTCATGCATCGGTCGATGCTGTTCGGCGCCGCCACCGTCGCCCAGTCCTTCGCATGGTGGCCGCTGATCAACACCATCGACGTCGCCCACGCCGCCGAAGAGCCGTTCAAATTCGCCTGGATTTCGGACACGCATCTTTATCCCAAGTCGCTCAACCAGCGTTTCGTCGACAAGGTGGTGCGCGCGGCGAACGAGGTCCAGTCGATGAGCCCGCCCGCCGACTTCCTGATGTTCGGCGGCGACCTCGCCCAGCTCGGAACGGTCGAGGTCTTGAGCTTGGCGTCGAGCTGCTCAAGGACGTGACGATCCCGAAGTACTATATACCGGGCGAGCACGACTGGTATCTCGACATGGGCAAGAAGTGGGGCGAGCTGTTCGGCGAGCCCAACTGGACCTTCGACCACAAGGGCATCCGCTTCATCGGACTCGACACGGTCAGCCGCGGTCCGGACTACTGGACCGTGAAGAAAATGACGCCAGAAGAGCGCATGGGTCACATGGCTACCCTCGACGGCACGGTTGCCGGCGCCTGGGCCGGCGTCGGCCGCGACCAGCTCGACTGGATGGCGAAGATCCTCGCCGACTGGGATAAGTCCAAGCCGGTCGTTATCTTCAGCCATAATCCGCTCTACGAGTACTATCCGCCCTGGAACTTCTGGGTGCGCGACTGGCGCGACGTGAATGAGGTGCTGAAGTCCTATACCAAGGTCACCAACATCCACGGTCACGTCCATCAGGTGCTCTATAACGAGATTGGGACCATGCGCTCGATCGGCATGCTGGCGACATCCTGGCCGTGGCCCTATGCCCCGGAGGGCGTGCCCAAGCTGACCAAGCCGATGATCCGGGTCGACCCCGGCGATCACTTCGATGGGGTCGGCTGGGAAACCATAAGCGTGCCCGCCGACGACAAGGTCGGCGTCGAGTACATCATGTGGGGCCGCAAGGAGGTCTTCGTCCAATCGGACGCGGATTCCTCGCTCAGTCAGCCTGAGAAGCTGCGGCCGCGAATCGCCGACAATATGTGGCCATACTAAGGGAGGAATGGCTATGACAATCAGAGCAAAATTTCTCGGCGTGTTGTGCCGCCCGTCTTACGTCCTGGCGATTGCGGCGGTCGCTGTCTTCGCCGGGCCCTCCAGTGCCCACAAGGAACCGCACACAGCGGCGCAGTTGAAACTATACGAAGACGTGCTCATGGAGGAGGTCAGGAAGGGCGACCTCTTGTTCCACGGCGATGGGGCGACCGCCAAACAGATGGGCGTCGTCCTCTCCAACACGGGAATGGCCTGCGCAATGTGCCATCCCATGACCTCCGTCATCCTCCCGCAGTCCTACCCGTAGTTCCAGGTTGATTCGAGCAATTTGGCGACGCTGCGCGACATGATCATCTGGTGCATCGAGAAG
>JANMQB010000118.1:0-2426 GCA_031370155.1 Hyphomicrobiales bacterium
GGCGCGTTCGCTCGGCGCCGAAGGTGTCACGATCGACCAATTAGGTGATGTGGGCGAAGCTCTCGACAAGGCGTGTGACGCGCAGAAGCGCGGCAAGACTACCGTCATCGAGGTAATGGTGACGCAGGAACTGGGCGATCCCTTCCGCCGCGATGCGCTGAAATACCCGAGCCGGTTCTTGGACAAGTACAAGCACACCAATGTGAAGGCGCCCACATGACTTCTTCACCTCTCCCATCGGGAGTGGAAGGGGCCCAACGCGAAGCGTTGGGAAGGTGAGGGGAAAAGGCGTAACAATGATCGGCACCTTGTCCCCTCATCCTCCCACGCCTTGCGGCGTGGGCCCCTCCTTCTCCCCCAGGGAGAAGGAAAGTTGGAGCCAATGCACTTGACTTCGATCCTCGTTCTCAATGCCGGTTCCTCGTCTCTGAAATTCGCGGTCTTCGCGGCTGGGACGCTGGCGCCGGTGCTGCGGGGGCAGATTTCCGGCATCGGCAGCACGCCGCGCCTGGAAGTGAGCGGCGAGGAAACGGTCGCGGCTACTTCAGTTTCGTCATTGCCTGAAGCGCAGCATTTCGTCGCCCGCTGGCTCGCAAAGCGCGGCGCGGCATCTGACAATTTCTCCGGCATCGGCCATCGCATCGTGCATGGCGGCACGAAATATGTCTCGCCCATCCGCGTCGACGATGCGATCCAGGACGAACTCGAAGCATTGCGGGCGCTGGCGCCCTTGCATCTGCCCTTTGGCCTCGGCGTGTTGCGCGAGATGCGCAAGCTCGCGCCGCGCGTGCCGCAAATCGCCTGTTTCGACACGGCCTTCCATGCGACGCAGCCGGAATGGGCCACCCGGCTGCCGATCCCGCGCGAATATCATGCGCGCGGCTACCGGCGTTACGGCTTCCACGGCCTCAATTACGAGCATGTGGTTGCGAGCCTGCCGCGGCCCCTGCCCCGTCGACTGCTCGCCGCCCATCTCGGGAGCGGCGCCAGCATGTGCGCCATCGAGAACGGACGCAGCATCGCCACGACGATGGGATTTTCGACCGCCGACGGCCTGGTCATGGGCACGCGGACCGGCACCATCGATCCCGGCGTGCTCATCGCCCTGATGCGCGACGAGCATCTCGGCATCGAGGGGCTGGAAGACTTGCTCTACCGCCGCAGCGGTCTGCTCGGCCTTTCCGGAATTTCATCCGACATGCGGGTACTGTTGGCGAGCGACCGGCCGGAAGCGAAGGAGGCGGTCGATTATTACTGCTATTCGGCGGCGCGCCATGCGGGCTCGCTGGTGGCGGCACTCGGTGGGCTCGATGCCATCGTCTTCACCGGCGGCATCGGCGAGAATGCGGCGCCGGTGCGGCAACGCATTCTCGACCATCTCAAGTGGCTGGGGCTCAGGGACGATTCCATCCGTATCGTGCCGGCCAATGAGGAGCTGGCGATCGCCCGGCACGTCAAGGCGCTACTGGCGCTGTGACATGGCAAGCAGGAGTACCGCGGTGGCGACGATGTCGTCGACGGTGGCGCCGCGCGACAGATCGGAAACCGGCCTGGCAAAGCCCTGCAAAATGGGGCCCACGGCCTGGGCGCCAGCCAGATATTGGGTGAGCTTGTAGGCGATGTTGCCGGCATCGAGATCGGGGAAGATCAGCACATTGGCGCGGCCGGCGACGTCTCCGGGCTCCTTCAGCTTCTTGGCGGCAACGGCGGGCGAGAGCGCCGCATCGCCCTGAAGCTCGCCGTCGATCTTGAGGTGCGGCGCGCGTTGGCGGACGATGCGCAGGGCCTCGATCACCTTGTCGACGTTGGGATGAGCGCCGCTGCCCTTGGTGGAGAAAGACAGGAGCGCCACGCGCGGCTCGTCATGCAGCACCTTGGTGGCGCTGGCGGCAGAGGCGAGCGCGATATCAGCCAATTGCCGCGCCGTCGGCTGCACGTTGACGGCGCAGTCGGCGAAGATCAGGCGGCGGTCGGGCCATTGCATGAGAAAGAAGCTCGACGGCGTTTCGATCCCGGGAGCTAGACCAATGGACATAAGGGCTGCTTCGATCACCCGGGCGGTGGGACTGGCGGCGCCTGCCAGCATGGCCGCGGCCTCGCCTGCCGCCACCATCGCTGCGGCGCGATAGAGCGGTTTTCGCAACAGGCGTGCCGCTATTGCATCGGTCATCTTTTCGCGCTTGGCGGTGACAAGACGGATATGGTGTGGCTGTGGCTCGGGGACCTCGGGGCCGAATATGCTAGGCTGTGCCAGGCCTTCATCGGCAAGCCGGCGGGCGGCGGCGCGGATCCTCTCATCCTCGCCTTCCGGCATTACCAGCTTCAGATCCTTGCCCTTGATTTTAGCCTTGGCTTCGTCGATCACGCTCATTGAAACTCACCCCTGGATGGCGCCATGTCAGCAGAAGAAAGACACGAAATCCACC
>JANMQB010000119.1:0-2494 GCA_031370155.1 Hyphomicrobiales bacterium
ACGATCAACGTGTCGCCGGGTGCGAATTCAGGCACGGCGCGCTTGGCGGCCACGATGGCGACCTGCTCTTTTTCGAGCTGCTCGATGATATTCATGGAAGTTATCCTTTTGGGGTTGCGCGCCTATACCGCCAATACTCAGGAAAATCAAATCTTTCCCGTGGTGTGCCGGCGCCACAGGTCGGGGCGCCGCGCCCTGGTCAGCGCCTCGCGCTGCTGACGTTTCCAGCGGGCGATGGCCCGATGGTCGCCGGACAAGAGAATCTGAGGTATTTCAGCGCCTTCCCAGAGATTTGGCTTGGTGTAGTGAGGATGTTCCAGCAATCCGTCCGCGAAACTCTCCTCCGTGCCGCTTTCGCTCTTGCCCATGACGCCGGGCAGGAGCCGCACGACGCAATCGAGTAGTGCCAGCGCCGCCGGTTCACCGCCCGACAGGACGAAATCGCCAAGCGAGACTTCGCGAAGCCCGCGCTTCCCGATCACCCGCTCGTCGACGCCTTCGAAACGGCCGCAGACGATCATCAAGCCCGGCCCCGCCGCCAGCTCCTTGACGAGGTCCTGGGTCAGCGGCTCACCGCGCGGGCTCATCAGCAGCCGGGGGCCCAGCTGGGGGGCGGCATCGATGGCAGCGGCCAGCACATCGGGCTTCATCACCATGCCGGGTCCGCCGCCCGCCGGGCTGTCATCGACGCTGCGGTGGCGGTCGGTGGCCGATTGCCTGATGTCGCGCACATCCAGCGACCAGAGCCCCTGTTCGAGCGCTTTGCCGGCCAGCGAATGTCCGAGCGAGCCCGGGAACATCTCGGGAAAGAGGGTAAGAATGGTTGCTGCGAAAGTCATTCGGTTTCGTCCAGGAATCCCTCCGGCAGTTCGACCGCGATCCTTCCGCCTGCAAGGTCGGTTTTCACCACGAATTCCTTGGCGAAGGGAATGAGCACCGTATCCGTCCTCCCATCCAGCTTGACGTCGAGAAGATCGCCGGCGCCGTAGTTATGCACGGCGACCACTTCGCCCAGTCTTGCGCCGCCGTTCACGACCGTGAGCCCGATAAGATCGCGCAGATAGACCTCGCCCTTGCCCGCCCGCGGCAGGCGCTCGCGGGGCACGAAGAGTTCCGTGCCCTTCAACGCCTCAGCGCGGTCGCGGTCGGTCACACCTTTGAGAATGGCGATGAAGCCATCCTTCTGGGGCCGAAGCTTGACGATCTCGAACTGTTCGCTGCCGCCCGTCGCAAGCGGGCCATAGCTGGCGATGCCTGCGGGATCGGCGGTGAAGCTCTTGAGTTTCACCTCGCCCCTGATGCCATGGGCCCCAATAATGACGCCCACGGATACGAGATCGCGCGGCGCCATCGGGCTCGACCGTTACGACTGCGGCGCGGCGGCGACTTCGGCGGCCTTGGCTGCCGCTTCGGCCAGCTTGGCGGCGGCGTCGACCTGGGCCTTCTCACGCTCCAGCCGCTTCTTGCCGGGCTTGGCCTTCTCCGGATTGTTGCGAGCCTCGCGCTTCATGAGACCCGCCTTGTCGAGGAAGCGCAGCACCCGGTCGGTGGGCTGGGCGCCCTTCTTGAGCCAGGCGGCGGCCTTCTCGGCGTCGAGCTTCACGCGGTTCGCGTCGGTCTTGGGCAGCATCGGATTGTAGGCGCCCAGAACCTCGATGAATTTGCCATCGCGCGATGCGCCGGCATCGGCAATCACGATGTGAAAGTAGGGACGCTTCTTGCTGCCCGCCCGCGCGAGCCTGATCTTGACAGCCATGTCTCATTCACTCCTTGTGGTTCGAGATCATTTCTTCTTCCCCGGAAGGCCGGGAAATCCTCTGAAGGGAGCACCTCCCAGGCCCGGCAATGAGCCGAGACCCGAAAGCTTGCCGCCAAGACCCGGGAGGCCTGACGGCGTTCGCGGCAAGGTGTTGCCCTTCATCATATCTTTCAAATCTTCCGGCAGGGCGTCCGGATTCATCTTCGCCAATTCCGCCTGCATCCGCTCGATTTCGGCCGCATCGGGAGCGCTCTTGCCCCCGAACATCTTGCCGAACAGGCCCTTGCCCTGGCCCATCTGCTTCATCATGGCGGCCATCTGCAAATGCATCTTGAGCAGACGGTTGATCTCCTCGACCCTGGTGCCCGAGCCCGCCGCCACGCGCTTCTTGCGCGAGGCATTCATCACCTTGGGATGGCGCTTCTCATGGGCCGTCATCGAGCCGATGATCGCCATCTGGCGCTTCAGCACCTTGTTGTCGAGATCGGCCCCTTCCATCTGTTTCTTGATCTTGCCCATGCCGGGCAGCATGTTCATGACGCCGCCCATGCCGCCGAGCTTTTGCAACTGGCGAATTGCTCGGCAAGATCGTCGAGATCGAAGGCGCCCTTGCGCATCCGGTCGGCGATCTTCTTCGCCTTGTCGTGGTCGATCTCCTGGGCCGCCCTCTCGACCAGGCTGACCACGTCGCCCATGCCGAGGATGCGGCCGGCGATGCGTTCGGGGTGGAAATCC